>DAOUGX010000450.1:0-2168 GCA_034428855.1 Anaerolineaceae bacterium
TCATAAATCGCAGGGATCGGAATTCCCGGTGGTTGTCATACCATTATTAATGCAACATTACATGATGTTACAACGTAATTTGCTTTACACGGCAGTGACCCGGGCTAGAAAACTGGTGGTAATGGTGGGGGATAAGAAATCCATCGGAATGGCTGTACGAAACAATAAAATTGCCTTGCGAAATACATTATTGAAAGACCGGCTTCAGGAAGAACCGCAGAAAAAGAATACCAATTCACTCTGGTAAAAAAATGTTTTTATTTCAGATTATTGAAATGAAGTTCTTAAATATTTCATGTATATTGGGGGATCTTTTGTGGTCTGCCTGGGAACTTATTATTCTCAAATCTCGTCTTATTACAATCAAAAAACAATTTGGGAGCGAAAAATTGATCAAGACTCAAATATTGAAAATTATTCTTTTAATCATAGCATTAGGTCTGGTTGGGTGTTCACCGGCAACTTCAAACTTAACCGAACCAATGTTTAACCCCACCAATGCTCCAATAAATACACCAGAAGAAATAATAACAACACCAATTATTAGTGAGACAAGCTCATATCAGGATTCAAAAAACTGTACCTATGTTGTCGATGGACAGACCATTACACTCGTTGATGGGTATGCTGAACAGGAAATAACACCAGAATCAGCTTCCAAACGAATAACCAGATATTTTGGCAATGAAATAAATATTGACCTAAATTCGGATGGTTTGATGGATTCTGTCTTGTTATTGCAACAAGAGTGTGGTGGAAGTGGTTTGTTTTATTATGTGGTAGCAGCCATCCAAACAAAAGATGGTTGTTCAGGGACGAATGCTATCTTCCTGGGCGACAGGATAGCACCACAAAGTACCAATGTTGATACCAGTGACTCAACTCAATTCATTATAAATTATGCAGATCGTAAACCAGATGAACCAATGTCATCTTCACCCACTGAGGGAATTTCGAGAGTATTTAAACTTGAAAATGGTGTATTAGTGGAAGTATCAGTTTCTTCTACTGCAACACCTTAGTGCAATAAAATAAACTATTCAGGAAATGAGTTTATTAACGAAGTTTCTTCCCAGGCGAATGGTATGGTTGTATTGAGATTTGGACTCAACTGGTTACGCAGACCAATCCTATCCCATTCGGTCCAACATGTGCTCCAACTGTGGGTGCAACGGTCTGATAAATAGGCTGGTTGTTCTCCGGAATTAATCCCTGGGCTTTTTGATACAACCATTTTGCCGCATCCATGGCGTGTGTATGAACTACTGAGACATGCTCCAGTGATCCTAAATTGCGGACATAAAGTAGCATACGCTCAATTGCTTTTCCGCGTGTTCTGACTTTTTCAAAAACTGCGGTGCTTGTATGAAATGTCATTAATGGTTTGATACGCAATAAAGAACCTATCCCGCGCATGGCCAGGTTGATTCTTCCACTCAAGTGTAAGAATTTTAAGGTATCTAATAATGCATAAACATAGGTCCGATTGCCTAAATCGGTAATCGCTGCTTTAATTTCCTGAATCGAAACGCCTGCCTGCGCTAATTTGGCCGCTGTAATCACCTGTAATCCAGCACCCAAAGACAATTGCTGGGAATCATGCACAGTGACAGGAATTGACACCTGGCTGGCTGCTTTAATGGTTGAATTGTAAATGGTGCTCAAATTGCTGGCGACATGGATGGAGAGGACCTGATCGAAGCCTGCTTCGGCAGCTTCTGAATACACTTTCGCATAGGTTTCAGGACCAGGAGCTGCTGTTTTTGGGTGTTGGGGAAAAGAATCCAGACCTTCATAAAATTGTTTGCGGGTCATTTCAATGCCATCAAGATAACTTTTATCAGCGATATTGACATAGGAGGGAACGACCGTAATTTGAAATTGCTGAATCATATCTTCTGGAACATCACAGACACTATCAGTTACAATTTTGATATGCATTCTTCCTCATAATAGGTTTTGATCAAATATTTTGATATAAAATAAAACACAATAGGGAAAATTCGTTACTATTTCTGGAAATAAATATTATTGTATGCCAAAAGGTGAGAAATGGAAAAGAAAAACACATTTGATATTCTGGTATTGAATGCCCGTCCAGCAGCCGGGAAAAGCGAAATCATTGATTATTTAAAGCGAACATCTCTGCTGGAACGCAAAAATCGGTT
>DAOUGX010000451.1:0-3111 GCA_034428855.1 Anaerolineaceae bacterium
AAATGAAGGGATCGGTGTCATACTGGGAAAGGGGGTGGAACTCGGTCGCAAAGTACTGGAACGCACAGGGCTGGGGGTAGGAATGATGTCTTCCAGTTCTTTCAACCCTGCACTCGTATCATCTGTCAGCTCACTAGTCTCTTCTAATTCGGCATACGCAGGTTGGTTGGCACAACCACTCAAATAAATGGCTGATAAAAGGATGATCAGGATCAGAATTTTTGGCATTTTCACATTATACCGTTTTATTGAATCTGGTTAAAGAAATTAAAATGCATTGGGGTTTGGTGGTACACGTTTTTTGGTTGCCAATCCTTTCAACTTTCATATAAAATTACCTAAACAACCATGGAGGTTCAGTATGCCCGGACAACACCTCATTCCCGAATGGCAAAACCCAGAGATTTTCGAGATCAATCAGCAACCTGCTCGCAGTACTTCCTTATCTTTTCCTACCCCAGAAATGATAAAGAAGAATTTACCATCCACCAGGCAAATACTTTTGGATGGGGATTGGGATTTTCAATGGGTGCCCAAACCAGCCGATCGCCCGGAAGGGTTTGAACAACCAGAATACCAGACAGATGCGTGGCAGAAAATTACTGTGCCGGGGCAAATGGAATTACAGGGGTATGGTGTTCCAATTTATGCGCCATTTCACATGCCGCCCAGCCTGCGCAAACGAAATTTACCCAACATTGATCCCAATGATAACCCGGTGGGGTCCTATCGAAAGCATTTTATAATACCCGAAGGGTGGTGTGATCAGGAAATCTACCTGCGCTTTGATGGTGTCTGTTCAGCCTATTATGTCTGGTTAAATGGAGTCTTTGTGGGGTATGCGCAGGATAGTATGCTGCCTTCCGAGTTTTATATCAGCCCATTATTAAAGGAAGGGGAGAACCTGCTGGCAGTGCAGGTTTATCGCTTCAGTGATGGTAGTTACCTGGAAGACCAGGATATGTGGTTCCTCTCCGGGATTTTCCGGTCTGTTCGTTTGCTGGCTTTTCCTTCCGAATATATTCGGGATGTGCGGCTTAATTCGCAATTTTTCGATGGGTTCAACCAGGCGGATGTGGTTATAGAAACGGGGATTTACTTCCATCCGCAGGATCAGCCACAGGAAAAAGAACTGATTCTGTCTGCCTCTTTGCATTACGACGGGGAGGAATTATCCCGTCAATACCAGCGTTTTATGCTCTCTGCGGGTCAGGTCAAAACCCTCACCAGCAATTTATCTGTTCATCATCCCAGACTTTGGTCCGCAGAAACACCTCACCTGTATGAGGTTTATCTGAATCTACAGGACAAGAATGGAAAATCACTGGATGTGCGTCACTTCCGGCATGGATTCCGCAAGGTTGAGATTAAGGATCGCCAGCTGATCGTGAACGGGCAATCCATTCTGATCAAAGGGGTCAACCGGCATGATTTTGATCCGAAAACAGGTCATACCATGAGCGCAGAAAGACTGCTGGAAGATGTATTGTTGATGAAACGGAATAATATCAACGCAGTACGTACGGCACATTACCCGGATGATGAACGTTTCTATGATCTTTGCGATCAATATGGCATCTATGTTATGGATGAAGCCAATATTGAGACCCACGGTTTACGCGATGTTCTGCGTGGCGATATGCGCTGGATGGCTGCCATGCAATCCCGGGTGGAACGCATGATCGCCCGGGATCGCAATCATCCATCCATTATATTTTGGTCTCTGGGGAATGAATCCAGCTCGGATGAAAAATTTGCCCGGCTGACAGAGATTGTCCATGAACTCGACCCTTCCCGGCCGGTACATTATGAACAGGATCATCGCGGAGAATATGCTGATGTCTTTTCCATGATGTATCCACCACCAAAAGATCTGGAGTCCATTGCCAATGGACAGGATTATACCTTTCGGGATGGAATTCTGTCCTGGAAAACCATTCAGGGCAAATTTGCCAATCAGAAACCAATTATTTTATGTGAATATGCCCATGCCATGGGAAACTCATTAGGGAATTTTCAGGAGTATCTGGATATCTTTGAAAAATACCCCCAATGTATTGGTGGGTTTATCTGGGATTTTGCCGATCAGAGTATTCTCTCCAAAACCTCGGATGGGAAGGATTTCTGGGCATATGGAGGCGATCTCGGTGACCCGTATCGTTTCATGGTGTTTGGCTGCAATGGAATTTTCGCTGCCAACCGAGAACCGCATCCGGCTGTCTGGACTGTGAAAAAAGGGTACCAAAATGTCGCAGTGGAAGCAATTGATCTTTCCACCGGAATATTCAGGATCCATAATAAGTATAAATTTCTGAATTTATCCTGCTTTAAAATTCAATGGGTTCTGGAAGCGGATGGAAACTTAATCAAACAAGGTGAACTTCCACCTCTCGATCTGGAACCTTCAAAAAGTATTGATCTTGAAATCCTAACTGATGGTGAATCATCTGAAGGGTGCGGTGAAACATTCTTGACCATCCAATTCACTTTGCGGGAAGAACAGGCATGGGCCAAAGCTGGATACGAGGTTGCCTGGGAACAATTCAAACTTCCCTCTTCCCCATTGCAGGTTGCAACACCACTGCAAGTAAGTGATGATAGCTTGACATTGGAAAGCACTGAGCATTCGACAGTCATCCAGGGGCCTGATTTCTCGATCATATTTGATGCAAAAACTGGATTTATGAGCCAATTTAAATATCAGGATATTGAATTAATGAAGGCTCCTCTCAAACCGAACCTCTGGCGAGTCTGGATAGACAATGATATCTCCAGCTTTATTGTTTATCCCTGGTTAAAACCAATCTTGGGAAAACAGTTCTGGCGAAATTCCAATCAGAAAATTCGCTGCACGTATTTCCGAGTCCAAACAATTGATACTCATCAAATCTGTGTAGAAGCCCGCTGGAGAATTCACGGTGGAAAAACCACATTTGATTCCACTTACACAATCTCATCCGATGGTGTAGTTCAAATTGAATGCAGCTTCACGCCTGCCAGGGAACTGGAACGCATGGGGCTGCAGCTCGCCCTTCCCCAGGCTTTTCGTCAGGTGGAATATTTTGGGCTGGGTCCACAGGAAACCATGCCGGATCGTTTGTCAGGGGCGCG
>DAOUGX010000452.1:0-3026 GCA_034428855.1 Anaerolineaceae bacterium
ACCAAAAATCTGCAAACCTTTCAAATGAACGCCCCAGGAGCGGAAAAAATTCATTGAGAAAAATACTATAAATAAAATGAAATAAGCAGAAATGAACGGTGAAGAAAGCAAATTGAAAAAGAAACCCTATGATTAATAGAGTCGCCTTCATTCCGAAATTTCCATCACCCTGGAATAAGCGATCACCCATGCCATTTTCCAGGTGTATTTTTTTGGTTAATCCTTCACTAACCAAGCCCGTGATCAAATAGCCATAACCAATGGTCAAACTGCTAATCCATAAGCTCCAAACCATATTTCCTGCAGTCCATTTTTCATTTCTGGCTAACAAAAATATAACAACAAAACTTATTATTGAAATGATTAATTGCAGCCACATTGGAATTTCATTTTCATACCATTTACTGGTTTTCAAATTCCCTCGGAAAGTCATTGGCTCCTCAGATTGAGGAACACCATAAAGTCGATCCAGGTTCACCTGGGCTTCTATATCCATTGGCCGAAATTCCAAAACTTTCAGGAAGCATTTTTGTGCCTGAAGTTCCTCTCCAGTATCCAGGTAATAATTTCCTAATTGCATCCAGATATCCGGATCCTCAGGATTTTCGTTGACTAACTTGTTCAACCGTTGATAGTAATTAAATTGAGACATGTTATCCATCGTTTAATTTTATCAATTTGTTTATTTGAAATTTGAATTAGTCAAATCTTTAATCTCGGATAATCATGTTTTTATTCTGGCTATTGAATGAATTCAATTTCCATAAAAATATTACTCAACTACTTTTCTGATTTCTGAAACCAGATTAACTGCTCTCTGCCTGGCAAATCCTGTATATGAATTAATATCCGCTAATTGTTGAATCTCTTCCGAAGAAATCCATTGGGTCAAATTCTGATCCATGGCTAAATTTGATAATAATGGATTCTTTTCTCCGGATTGAACAGATTGCCAGGCTGTTAATGCATGTTGACGCAGAAGTTCATGTATTTCCTGCCGATCTGCGCCTCTCTTACCAGCCAGCATCATAATTCGTTCCGTCATGGCAAATGGAGCATACGTATCCAGATTGCGCTGAATGGCTGCATGATTGATATTCATTTGCTGGATTAACCGTATACTGACTTGTAAGATTTCATCTGTTATCAAAAAAGCTTCCGGTAAAATAGTGCGACGATTAGCACTGTCATCCAATGTTCTTTCCAATAAAGAATTTGCAGCATTTTGCCAGGCAATTTGTGGATAAACAGACAGTTGACGGGCGAGCGAATCAATTTTTTCTGCATTGATCGGGTTACGTTTAAATGGCATAGCGGATGAACCAACCTGATGTTTTCCAAACGGCTCGCTGATCTCTCCTATCGGGGGACTTTGTAATATTCTTAAGTCAAAAGCAAGTTTGGCTAACGTTGCCCCTAAGCTTGCCAATGCATTTAATACTGTAATATCCTGCTTGCGAGGGTAGGTCTGATGAGCGATTGGGAAAAACTTAAGATCCAACACTTCACTTAATCTTTGTTCAAATGAATCCAGGTTTTCCAGACCCAGTAAATCGCCATAAGCAGCCCCAGTCCCAACTGCGCCTTTAAAACCTTTTCCCCGAATATTTTCCTTAATCTGGTTGAGTTGGTGCCAATCCTCCAGTAAATCCTGGGCTGAAAAGGCGAGACGATAGCCTAACAATGACGGTTCTGCAGGCTGAAGGTGGGTAAATGCAATGATTGGGACATCCAGGTTATTTTCTATCTGCTCAGCAAAAACAAGAAGTAGTTTTTTAAGTTTAATTAAGACTTCATCCAGACTTTGTTTAATCCTGATTGCATCAGCATTGTCTTCAATATCCATGGAGGTCGCACCCATATGCAAAACTCCACCTGCATTTGGGCAACCAACTGCAAATGTTTTCAATTCAGCCATTAAATCATGATGAATTTGTGCTTCCAGTTGTAAAGCTGCATCCATATCGATTGATGTGGATTGTTCCTCTAATTCTTTCACCAAATCAGCTGAGAATAAACCAAATTCTGCCTGTACCTGTGCCAATTTTACCCAGATCAATCGCCATAATTTCCGTTTTTGCACCTCACTCCAGATAGAACGCATCTCCTGGCTGGCATATCGCCAGCTAAAGGGAGATTGATAATATTCATAAGTATCGGACATACACACCTCAAAAGGAAAGAGATAATTTTATTATAAACGGATTCCCTAAGCTAATAACTTCAATGTCGGAGCCAGGTCTACCTAACATGTCTGGCATTCCAATGGTAAAATCGAGCATATTCAATCTTCAGCAGGATACATGAATACCTTACAATATTTCGTTGCTTTATCGCCAGTATTATTGGTTCTGGTTTTATTAGTGATTTTACGATTACCTGCGATTAAATCCATGCCACTCAGCTGGATAATTCATGCAAGTCTGGCTTTTTTCATCTGGAAAGTGCCATTACAACAAATCACAGCCTCCTCCATTGAAGGTATCATCATTGCGGCTTCAATTCTTTGGATTTTGTTTGGTGCCATTCTTTTATTAAACGTCCTGCGAATCAGTGGGGCATTAGAAACGATTTCTTCACTTTTCACATCCATTTCAGCTGACCGCAGAGTGCAAGTGATTCTCATTGCCTGGTTATTTCAGGCTTTTTTGGAAGGCGGTTCGGGGTTTGGTTCACCCGCAGCTATTTGTGCACCACTATTAGTTGGTTTGGGTTTTCCCCCTATGGCTGCGGTTGTGCTTTCTTTGATCTCCAATAGTTTCCCCGTGATTTATGGGAGTGTTGGAACAACTATTTTTGTCGGGTTAGCACAAGGTTTACAGCAGGGTGGCGATCTTGCTCCCATGGTTGCAAATTATTTGGGCAATTCATCCCTTATGGATTATCTTCAATTGGTCAGTGTTAAATCTGCAGTCCTGATGTGGTTGCCAGCTGCACTGATCCCATTATTCCTTTCCAGTATGTTGACCCGTTTCTGGGGTGAAAATAAAAGCTGGAAAGAAGGTTTGGGTATTTGGAAGTTTGCT
>DAOUGX010000453.1:0-6807 GCA_034428855.1 Anaerolineaceae bacterium
CGAACCCTTATAAATGAAAATAATGTTAATAATATTCCGGTCACTCCAAGAATTACGATGATCATCCCCATTGGAATTCCGCCCGGTAATTGGTTAGGGGTATTAGCCACATAGGTTGGAATTGACAAAGGGGCTGGCTCTGTATAAGTCGGCAATCTTGTTGGTTGTTGGGTAACAACAAACTGAGCTGCCAAAGTTGGATCAATTGTTTGAGTGAATTGTGGAGTTACAGTTGGGGGAGGTTCTACAATGGGTAATTGTCCTGGTGAAAGGCTAACCAATACTGAAAACACCCAACCTTTTCCTCCAGCGACTCCTGGATATTCAATTTGGATCCATTCACCCCCGGGAGATCTTCCTAACGCTGGCGCTGTTTGACCTACTAATAAGACTCCAACGGATGGATATAAAGTACTGGGGCCAGAACGAACATTGATAAAATCTTCGTTTTGGCTAGGACGGACCGTAATTATTATTCCAGAAGGAGTTCCGGTTACAGTCGGTACTGAGACAGTTGGTAATTGAGGTAATGGAGACGCTTCTACATAGAAAATGCGTAACGAAAATAACAATATAAGACAAATAATTACAGAGAAAATTTTTTTATTGTTCACACTTTCTCCAAAAAACACAATTTTAAGAGTAGCTTGATTATAATATAAATATGGATCATAAAACTTTTCACGGAAATATAACGCCTGCAGATATATCTAAAGCATTGATTGCTTACTTCCATAGAGGTAATTATCGAGTACAACAAATCGGCAATGGTGATAATGTAATTATTCAAATTGCTTCCATCTTCAATGCAGGATCAGGTGGCCAGACATCAATTGGAGTCTCCGTCCAGAAGTTCGAAGATGGGGTGATGGTTCAAATTGGAAAACAATCATGGATGGGAATTGCAGCCAGTCTTGGGAAAACTGCTTTGAGTGCCATTCGAAATCCACTTTCATTACTTGGAAGAATTGATGATGTTGCCCAGGATATTGAAAGTCTGTCAATCAGAGATGAGATTTGGTCTGTAATTAATCAGACTGCTTACAATTTAGGCGCTGGATTTGAACTTTCTGAAAGATTAAAAAGATATATTTGTGATTATTGTGACACACCGAACCCAGTTGGGGAATCAAGTTGTGTCGCCTGTGGTGCTCCTTTGGGAAGCATCCAGCCCAGAACTTGTAAATTCTGTGGGTATATTGTTGCTAGCAATGAGAGTATTTGCCCTAATTGTAAAAAACCAAATTTCATTTAATTTTCTGGATTTCTCCAGAATCGATTATCTCCTTTTATAAAGAAATCTACACCTGGAGGACCCCATGTTCCAGACTCATACACTGGTAAATACTTTCTTGGGTCCTCTTTCCAACCGTCCAAGATGCGATTTATAAAACCCCACTGGCTGGTTACCTCATCAGAACGTGTAAATAAAGTAGCATCTCCGTACAATGCATCTTGAATAAGGCGAACATACGCTTCAGGTATTTTTATTTCAAATGATTCTTCATAATCAAAATTCATTTCAACCGGAGTAATTTGATTAACATGACCTGGCATTTTAGCCCCAAAAGTTAATGTGATTCCTTCATCTGGTTGTAACTTCATAACCAGAACATTCGGCGCATCACCAGCCATATTGTGCCAATTGAATAATGAAAGAGGTATTTGTTTGAATTGAATCGCTATTTCAGTCATTCGTTTAGGTAACCGTTTTCCAGATCTTAAATAAAAAGGTACTCCTGACCATCGCCAATTATCGACAAATACTCTTGCAGCGAGGAATGTTTCAGTAATAGACTCTCTCGCGACTCCATCTTCATCTTTGTATCCAACAACTTTCTTTCCATCAATATATCCTGAGGTATATTGAGCCCGAAATGTATTATCAAGAACTCCTTTTATGTCGTATGGCTTTAAAGCTCGTAAAACCTTCACTTTTTCATCACGAACACAGTCTGCAGTGAATCCAACAGGAGCTTCCATTGCTGTGAGAGCTAATAATTGTAATAAATGGTTTTGAAACATATCTCTGATTACACCTGAATTCTCATAATATCCTGCCCGAGATCCAACACCAACCGTTTCAGCCACAGTAATTTGAACATGATCTACATATTGTCTGTTCCATAACGGTTCAAAAATTCCATTTGCAAAGCGCAAAACTAATATGTTTTGAACCGTCTCTTTTCCCAAATAATGGTCAATGCGATAAATTTGATTTTCTTCGAAAACGGTGTGTACTAACTTCTCCAAATTCTTCGCCGTCTCCAAATCTCTTCCATAAGGTTTTTCAATAACAATTCGAGTCCACCCTTTGGTCATATGACTTAAATGTTCAGTTCCGATAAATTCGATAATTGTTTCATATGATTCCGGAGGAGTTGCCAGATAGAATAGCACATTTTCGATTTTATTTTCGATCAAGTAATATCTTATTTCTTCATATCCTAACTTCTCCGAAAATGAAGATTTTATGTACTTGACCTTGGTGAAAATCTCTTCCACTTTTTCATTTTCAATTTCTTTATCCGAATATGAATTCACTGAATCCACAAAGACTTGTTTCAAATGAAAATCGTCCCAATCTCTTCGGGCAAAACCAATAATATGCATGTGTTTTGGAATTCGATTTGAAGAATATAGCTCATAAATCGCAGGTATTAATTTTCTGCTGGTTAAATCGCCTGTAACACCAAAAATTACCACTGCAGTATTTTGTAATCCATTAAGAAATTTATTTTCATTGGTTTCCATTCATCCTCAATCTTGTTGGATCCATTTTTTTTCTAAAAATGATTTCATATATAATTTAACAATGATCTGTATATTAATTATAAGGATAAATTAATGTCAAGCCATCCTTTGCACATCTTCTCAGGATCCCGATACCCACAACTGGCTGAAGAAATAGCAAACGCACTAAATTTACCAATAGGAAATGCTTTTTCAACATACTTGCCCGATTCGGAAATTCATGTTCTAATCGACGAAGTTGTCAGGGAACATGATGTTTTTTTCATTCAATCCATTACAAGACCAGTAAATGATTCTATCTTTGAGCTTTTGCTTTATCTGGATGCTTTCAGGCGGGCCAGTGCAAACAAGATAAATGTAATAATCCCTTATTTCCCGTATGCGAGACAAGAAAGAATGTCAAAAGGTAGAGAAGCAATTAGCGCAAGAGTAGTGGCAAACCTGATCGAACAACAGGGGGCAAGCCGAGTAATCTTCCTTGATATTCACAATCCAGCAATTCAAGGTTTCTTTAATATCCCTGTAGATCCTATTTCAGCATTACCAATTTTATGTGACTATTTATATAAATATGATTTATCAAATTCCATTATAGTAAGTCCTGACGTAGGTAGAGCGCCTTTGGCAGGTAAATACGCAGAAAGATTGAAACTTCCTTTAGCCATCATGCATAAACGAAGAGATGACTTTTCCACTACCAAAGCTACGCATGTCGTTGGTGATATTAAAGGCAAAAGAGCGATCATTATTGATGATTTAATCGCTGGAGGAAGCATTCTCAAACAATTAGATACATTGTATGAACAAGGAATTGAAGGAAGAGTTTGGTTGTCTATCACTCATCCCATTTTATTAGATTCTGCATTGGATATCATTTATAATGATGATCGCATTGAACGAGTGGTTGTAACCAATACTTTGCCATTATCAGAAAATGCAAAAAAATGTCCAAAAATTGAACAAATATCAATAGCTCCTCTTTTAGCAGAAATCATCAGACGAATTTATCACGGTGAAAGCATCTTAAACCAGTTAGTCCTATCTTGATCCATTCTCAAATGAAGGAAAGGTGTAAATTATGGTAGTAATTTTCGCAGACACAACCTCAAGTATTCCAGTAAAAGAAGCTAAAAATTTAGGAATTGAATATTTTCCACAAGTAATTATCTTTGGTGATGAAACCTATCATGATGATTATGAAATCAACTCAACCACCTTTCTTAATAAATTAGCATCATCACCCTCTTTACCTAAGACGGCAGCTCCGCCACCCAGTATGTATAATCCAATTTTTGAAAAACACATTACAGAAGGCAGCTCAATCATAGTTTTGACTCCGCCTATAAAAGTAAGTGGTACTTTTAGGAGTGCTGAAGTAGCTGCTCAGGAATTTCCGGATGCTGAAATAAAAGTAGTTGACACAATGACCATTGGCGCCTCTCTAGCTTCAATTGTTAAAACAGCAAATCAATATGCAAAATCAGGACTTTCAGTTGATGAAATCTTATTAAAAGTAGAAAACCTAAAGTTGAGAGAAAGGAACTTGTTCGTTGTTGATACTCTTGAATATCTTTATAAAGGTGGCCGAATTGGAGGAGCGAAAATGTTGTTTGGAAGTCTTCTTCAAATGAAACCATTGCTAAGCCTGAAAAATGGTCAGGTAGAACCTGTAGATAGTCAGAGAACATCAAAAAAAGCTATTGCAAAATTAAAAGAATTGGTTGTCGCAGATTGTAAAGATAAAGGTTTTTCTATGTTCTCGATCCAACACGGAGCAGCAGAAAAAGAAGCTCGAATCCTTGCTGAAGATTTTAAGAATTTACTGAACATTTCCTCCATCGATATTTATGAATTACCTCCAGCTTTCTTAACACATTCGGGACCAGGTGTTTTAGGTGTTAGTTATTTTATTGACTAACGAATTATTTTATAGTCTCAATCAACAATTAACCCATGGAAACGAATCTCATAGTACATGTTGATTCTTCTTTTGTAATTGCCAATAAACCTGCAGGTTTATTAACAATTCAGGATGGTTATGAAAAGAATAAAATTCATCTAAATCTTATTATTAAAGAACAATTTCCTGAAATTATGACCGTCCATCGCTTAGATAAAGAAACGAGTGGTTTGATAGTTTTTGCAAGAAACGAGAAATCACACCGTTTTTTAAATTCACAATTTGAAAGTCGTAATGTGATTAAGAAATATTGGGCTATTTGTCATAATATTCCAGAATGGCATGAATACCTTGCACAATTTCCCCTGCTTGTGAATGGAGATCGGAAACATCGAACAATTGTATCGTCCAGTGGTAAATATTCTGAAACTACGTTTTTAAGAATCGATTCTGATGCATCAAAAAAAATTTCTTTGGTTGAAGCTAGACCTCATTCTGGCTATACGCATCAAATTCGAGCGCATTTATCTCATCTGGGGCATTCAATTGTCGGTGACAACCTTTACAACAAAGGACTTTCCAGGGAGCAACAAAAATCAAATTTAGTGGCTGATCGAATGAAGTTGCATGCATATTATTTAGAATTTATTCATCCTGAAACCAATCAAAGAATATCATTTTCGACAGAGATCCCTTTCTCACTCAATTAAATAAAAAACGGAGCCGATTATTCAGCTCCGTTTCAATCAAACTTTTTTTGTTTATTCCAGGGTCTGTTTGATATCTACAGGTTTCTTACTTTGTAAGAATGCCCAAACAACCACAGCAAACAATACAACAACAACTGCCCATCCGACAAACCCAAGATTCTGATACTTAACAATGACTGGAGCAGCTAATAAACTAACTAAATTCACAACTTTAATCATTGGATTAAGCGCTGGACCAGCTGTATCTTTTAATGGGTCTCCAACTGTGTCACCTACTACACCTGCTTTATGTCGTTCAGAACCTTTTCCGGTGTTCGCTTGCAAGTTACGGGGTTCATCTTCTATGGATTTTTTAGCATTATCCCAGGCTCCACCAGAGTTTGAGAGGAATACAGCCAATAATTGTCCGCTTAAAATTACACCAGCTAGAAAACCTCCCAAAGCTTCGACTTGCAGCACCATTCCTACTAACAAAGGAATGATTACAGCCAGTAAAGCAATCGGAACCAATTCTTTTTGAGCAGATTGTGTTGAAATTCCTACAACCTTGGCATAATCAGGCTTGGTGGTCCCTTCCATTACGCCAGGGATCCGGAATTGGCGTCGTACTTCATCAACAACCTGTCCGGCTGCTCGGCTCACAGCACGAATATTTAAGGCACTGAATAACCAGGGTAATGCACCACCAATGAGTAGACCAACAAATACATTGGTTTCTGATACTCGAATAGATTCGATAACAGGCACATTTAATTGGACCTGGACTCGGGAGACATCAATAATATACGAAGCAAAAAGACTGACAGCTGCAATCACAGCTGATGCAATGGCTACTCCTTTTGTAATTGCTTTCGTTGTATTACCTACAGCATCCAGATCTGCCATAATTTGGCGAGCATCTTTCGTCTCTTTATCATCCATGCCATGCCATGCCATCTCACCGATTCCATTGGCATTATCAGAGATTGGCCCAAATGAATCCATGGCGACATTATTTCCAGTGTGACTCAACATTCCTATACCGATCATGGAAACTGCATACATCACATATATAGGAGCCTCACCTGTGAATAACAATAGGGCAAAAATGAAACTTATGGCAATAACAATAAGTGCCCAAACACTCGATTCCATGCCAACTGACAATCCAGAAAGAATTAATGTAGCGCTGCCTGTATCTGACGATTTGACAATTTCTTTGACAGGCGGTTTTTTGGTTGATGTGAAATAGGACGTGAGTGGATTAAATGCGACTGCTAAACCTACACCAATGGTCGTTAACATCCCTAAACGCCAATCACCTGCGTAAGCAATGGCCACAATAAACGCCCATAAAATTGTATTAAAACTGGAAACTTCATAGGACCGGAACATCGCTTCTTCAGAGTCATGGGCACGTAAAAATTTGATCGGGAATTTCAACCAAATGGGAACTGCAAATGT
>DAOUGX010000454.1:0-12210 GCA_034428855.1 Anaerolineaceae bacterium
ACCTGAAATTCAAAAATCACCATCAATTATATTATTTAATACAGAATGGGAAGCCGGAGTTCTTGGAATTGTCGCCAATCGATTGGTCGAAATGTTTCAAAAACCAACAATCCTATTGACAGGGAACGATCAGGAAGGATATTTTGGGTCAGGTCGATCAATCGACAATCTCAACTTAGTAAAGGCTATACAACAAAATTCAGACTTCTTGACTCACTTTGGTGGTCATGCCATGGCAGCAGGGCTTTCTTTACCAGCAAAAAACCTACCTCCTTTTCAAGAGTCATTTAATAAAACGGTACTTAATTTGGTTGGAGATACAATTTTAGAGAAAGTGATCCAATTGGATGGATTTATTGAATTTGAGTCAATCACATTCAATTTTGTAAAAGAATTGGAGAAATTGTCTCCATTTGGCCCGGGAAATCCTGCACCGATATTCGCCAGTAAAGAAGTTGTGATAAAGAAAATTCAAAAATTGGGGAGAAATTCCCAACATGTCAAAATAACAGCTTCGGATAAATTAGAAAATTTCCAGGATTTCATTTGGTGGCGAGCAAATCTGGATGATATTCCAGATGAAAAAATAGATATTGCTTATAATTTACAAAGCTCGAATTTTCAGGGAACTCAGAATATCCAGGTAGAAGTTATAGCTATCCGGCCGAGTGAAACTACTTTGGTCGAGATAGAATCCAGACAAAAAATATTACATTTTTTGGATTATCGAAGAACTTCTCCACATCCTTCCGAATTATTGGAAAAAGAATTGGACTATGTTTGGTATCAGGAAGGATTGAATAAAGAAAATCACGATGCTATTGACCGAATTCACTTACATCCAGCAAAATCCTTGATAATATATACGATACCACCCAATTTAAATGAATTACAAAAAGCCTTTTTTACCGTTCGTCCACAAACTTTGATTTTGTGTGGAAATTATCCAATTCATCAATCTGTTAATGAATTGATCAGAACTGTGGCAGGTATGATAAATTATGTTATTCAAAATAAAAATGGATTATTTCGACCCATTGAAATTGCAGCCAAAACCGGTCAAAGAGTAACTTTGATTGAAGCAATTTGTCGTTATTTACAATCGACTGGACAAATAACAATTTTGGAACATCCAGACACCCAATGGTTTATTAAATCTGGAGGAATAAAAGACCCTGGTCTGGAAGCATTATCAAAAAATAATATTGCTTTCCTGTATCGAGAAACTCAGGCTTTTTATCAATGGTATCTTGAATCTGATATTGAAATTTTGAAGAAGTCAATAATGGAGTTTTAATCAACCTGTACTAACTATTTATAGACAATCCTTTCCCTGAATTTTATAAATTATGATAAACTTATGAATTGTGGGCGGCAACATTGTTGTCACCTTTCCGCTTCTGGCTCATAAATATTTGAGAAACAGAAGCAAACCCGAGGAAAGGAGGAAGTTAAAAAATGCGTAACTATGAGTTAATGGTATTACTTCAACCAGATCTGGATGAAACCGCGTTTGGTGATTTAACATCAAAAATTACTGGTTGGATAACCGATAGTGGCGGCTCAGTTGTTAAAACTGATAATTGGGGAATTCGACGAATGGCTTATCAAATTCACAAACAACGTGATAGTCATTATGTGCTTTTCCATATTGCAATCGAACCATCAGCCACCAAAGAATTAGAACGCAATGTTAGGTTCTTGGAACCGGTAATGCGTCACATGCTATCAGTAGCTGAATAGTATCTATTTTGTTGTAGGAAGATTTGTTTTTCCGATCCAATCGGAGTTGTTTATGAGTAGAGGTTTGAACAAAGTTATGATAATTGGATATTTAGGGAGAGATCCTGAGATGCGGTTAACCCCCTCAGGAAGAGCAGTGACTACTTTTGTTATTGCGTGTAATCGTTCCTGGAATTCCGTAGATGGTGAACGCCATCTTGAGACTGAATGGTTTAATGTTGTAACTTGGGGAAACCTTGCTGAAATTTGTAAACAATACCTCTTTAAAGGATTACAGGTCTACATCGAAGGACGACTTCAGTCCAGACGATGGGAAGACAATGATGGTTGTAAACACACAAGTGTGGAAATCATTGCATCTGAAATGATGATCCTGGGAGATCGAAAGGAAAACAACACATCTGTTCCTCCATCAACAATTGAAATGAATGAAAATTATTCCGTATAGGAGAAAACGAAATGACAACTGATAATGGTCAATTTCGAAAGGGTCCAGCCGCTAATCGCCGTGGTTTTACACCTCGTCCAAAAATTTGTCAGTTTTGTTCTGACAAAGACATCAATATCAATTACAAAGATATCGATTTATTGCGCCGATATGTAATGGAAGATGGGAAAATCAGACCACGTCGACAAACAGGCACATGTGCCAAACACCAAAGACAGATTGCTGCTGCTGTAAAAAAAGCACGCTTCGTGGCACTATTACCTTTCGTTGCATCAATGGAAGATTAATTTCTTCACGTTTATTAATACAAAAAAGGGCATGGTTTGGTTTCACATCCTATGCCCTTTTTAAAAACTGAGGTTTAAATATGGCACGTCCCCCTGCACAAAAAATTATTTCCCAAAAACATAAAGCCCGTTTACAACAGGAACAACAAAATCGCAAGATTTTGATTATTGCATCCATTGTTGTATTTGCAATCATTCTGGTTGTAATCATTTATGGAGTATTGGACCAGACAATTATCAAAAGCAGAAAACCTGTAGCAAAAATTGATAATACCGTTATCCGGTCAGATGAATTCATAAAAATGGTGAAATTAGAACGCCAACAAATGAATGCACAGGCATATCAATACGAAACTTATAAACAATTCTTCGGGTTTGATCAACAAAATACAGCTTATTTCGACAGCTTAATTCAACAAATCCAATCTCAAATGGCTGTTCCTGAGACAGTTGGTGCTACAGTTCTCACGAACATGATTGATTCAAAAGTGATTGAATTTTACGCGGAAGAGAATGGAATTTCGGTTACCGATCAGGAAATTCAGGATGCCCTCGAGCGCGATTTTGGATATTTCCCGGATGGAACACCAACCCCAGCAAATACTGCAACCCCATTTTCCACAGCAACACTTAATCCAACCCAATACGCTCTTGTCACCGCAACCCCAATTGTTACACCGACCGTCGAAGAGATATCCACGGAACAAAATCCTGAGGAGTCTGTAACACCAACGGAAGAAAATGCCGAGGCTCAATCGACTGAGGTTGTCAATGAAAGTCAACAAGAAGAAGTTTCAGCTACTGCCACAGTTATACCAACGCCAACCGTTTACACTGAAGATTTATTCCAGCAAAATTATGATTCATTCGTTAAGAATTTTAGTGACATCGGAATGAATGAAAAAGATATAAAAGAACTTTATAGAATTCAATTACTCAGCCAAAAAGTATTTGAATTGATCACAGCTGATGTTCCAACTGAAGAAGAACAATTATGGGCACGCCACATATTAGTTGCTACCAAAGAAGAAGCAGATGCTGTTTTAAAACGCCTGGAAGACGGAGAAGACTGGACAACACTCGCAGCAGAACTCTCAACAGATACCAGCAATAAAGACAGTGGTGGAGACTTAGGTTGGTTTGGAAAGAATAGAATGGTTTCAGAATTTGAAACTGCAGCATATCAATTAGAGGTTGGAGAAATTAGCCAACCAGTACAGACTACTTTTGGCTTCCATATCATTCAACTTCTCGGTAAGGAAGTTCGTCCTTTAGAGAGCAGTCAATTAGACCAAAACAAGCAAACTCTCTTCACAGAATGGTTGACTACAGAGAAAGCGAAATACACCATCGAACAATTCGATGATGTCTGGACAAAAATTGTTCCAAACACACCAGCTTTTGGAGATTTTCAACAGTAAACAAAAAAATCGGGCGTTTAGCCCGATTTTCTTTTACTTTACCAGATCGTCACTGACTTCATCTAATCGCAGGGAAATCATCTGACTGGATGAATCCCTACCCATTGTAATGCCATAAATAACATCGGCTGCCTGTACGGTATTTCGATTGTGCGTGATGACAATAAATTGGATCTTTTGACTCAATTCATTTAAGAGCTCACAAAATCTCCCCACATTCGCCTCGTCCAAGGCAGCATCTACTTCATCTAATACACAAAAAGGAGTAGGTGATACTCGTAATAATGCGAATATCAAAGCCACTGCTGTGAGACTTCTCTCACCTCCGGATAACAACGACAAACCCTGTTCTCGCCGTCCAGGTAATCTCGCTTCAATTTCAATTCCTGTATTATTAAAATTTTCTTCATCTGTTAAATAGAGTTTTGCCGATCCACCACCAAATAATCTTGTGAAAAGATCTTTGAATTCAATCGCCACAGCATCAAAAGTCTTTCTAAATTCTCTTTGCATTAAATCATCGAGTTCTGCAATTACCTGACGTAGATCTTGATCAGCCTTCTTTAAGTCATCGATTTGTGTTGACAGGAACTCGAAACGCTCTTTAACAGAATGGTATTCCTCCTCGGCTTCAGGATTTATGGGACCTATCCGACGCATTTGAGCTCTTTGCCGATTAATATTTTCTTCCAGGTTTGATTCAATCTCGGTAACGATCGGTAATTGTTCGACCAGACCATCGAAAGGTAAAGGATTTGGACCACTGATAGATGATGAGTATTCAAAGGATACCAGTCCGAAATCCTCTTCGATTCTATGCCGAAGATTTTCCACCACATCTTTATTTCTGGAGTAATCCAATTGCCCTTGTGTTACATATCTTTCTGCAGTCGCAACTGTTTGTTGAGAAACACTGAGATCATCTTGAAGTTTGTCAAAAGACTTTTCAAGAATCCTTAATTCATCCTCTGCAGGCAAAATGAATTCCCGAATCCTCTCAATTTCTGCTTTCAGATCACTTTCCAGCGCTTTGTTGATAGCTTTTTCATCATCAATTTCGAGTAATGCTGATTTATAGTCTTCAATTCTGCGATTAATCGCTTTATACCTCTGACGGTTTTGCTCAATATTATTTTGATTCTCTGATAAGCGTTTCTGTGCCTCATTCATTGCACGTTCAACTACAGCAACGTTGGTTTTCCAATGACCTACTGAAGATTGGTATTCATCAATCGGTAATGCTGAAAGTTTATCTCTTAAAACATTAATGTCTTTATTTTGTTGATCTAATAATTTTTCTTTTTCGAATACGGTTTCAGTTGTCATCCTGATAATATTCTGACTTTTGATTATTTGATCTTCCACTGTAATAACTTGGCTGTCTACCCATTGCATTCTCTGTTTAATTTTTTCAAAGACAAGATTGTACTCATTGGCAATTTTTTGTTTCTTTTGTAATTCCTGTGACAAATTACGCTCTTCAATTTGAATTTCATTCAGGTTCTGGGTAATTACGAGATATTCTTTATCCAATTTGGAAATGTCGTTTTCCAGGTCAGAAAGTTGATTCTGGGTTTCATTCATCATCGTTAGCAATTCTTGCTTTTGCCTGGGTCTGGCGATAATGGCTGACCTGGTTTCTTTTCCAGCAAAAATTACACCATTGCCCTGAAAAACTTCACCACTGATTGTCACAACTTTAGCTTGAGGTGGTAATTGATTAATAATTTTCAATGCATTTTCAGTGGAATCCATTACAAAGGTGTTTCCTAGTAAACTGATTAATATTGCGGAATATTGTTTATCACAATTAACTAAATCACTTGCTCTTCCCAAATTCCCAGGTGTTTTTTCCAATTTGAAATTTTCAACGGATTTAATCCATTGTAAAGGAAGTAAAATGGCACGCCCTTGATCTCCATTTGCCAAATATTGAATCGCGAATGCAGGATTCGATTCATTAATCAAAACAATCGAATCTAAATATTCTCCCAAAGCAGCAGCAATAGCAATTTCGAATTCCTTCGGAACTGTAAATATTTCTCCTAATGGCTTAAAGTTGCCTGAGATTTTTCCAGATTTGTGAGCAAGCATTAAATTCTTTGCACCCTGATTAAATCCACTCAAGGTTTTTTCTGCCTGATCAAGTGCTTCATATTGAGCACCTAATTTGATTTTTTCTGCTTGAGTTTTGTTTGCAATAGATCTTTTTTCTTGAAGTTTTTTATCTATCTCTTTCTTTTTTACTTCCAAATCAACAATTTTCTTCTTTAATGTTTCAATCGCCTTTTCTGAGTCAGAAAATAATTGTTGTGCAGATTTTAGGTTGTTTTCTTTTTCGGTTACATCAACTTGAAGATCGCTTGCTTCTAGTTTTAATTTTTCCTGAGAATTTTTTAAATTTGATAATCGATCATTTAATTCATTTAATTTGGCTTTGGCTTCTACTATTTTCGTTTCAGTCTCTACACGCAATCTTCGTTTGCCTTGCAATTCATTTTCAATCTGACCCCGTAATGAAAATCTCTCATTTAATACTTTCTGGGCGTCATTCAGGTTAGTTTTTGCTTCCTGAACCTCCTGAGAAAGTTTTTGAAATTCAACCTTTAAATTTTCCAGATAAGATTCTTTGGATTTAATTTCTTCTTCCAATCTCACCATGTCAAAATTTTGGTTATACTCCTGATCATGGAGCAACCTTTGACGCTCATCCAATACTGCTAAAACTCGTATGATTTTCTCTAATTCGAGATGTTGTTGTGAAGATTGCGTATGTAACTCATTCAATTGATTCCGTTTTTGAGTTAGTTGATGACGAATTTCAGTCAGTAGATTATCAATCTTTTCATAATTATTTTTAGCAGATCGTAGGTGCAACTCTCTTTCGTGTAAAACTTTTTTCGATTGTGATAAATCTTGTTGGGCATTATTCCAATGAAATCCATACCAAATTCGTAATAAAACCTGCAAATCTGCCTGTAATGTCTTGTACTCGAGAAATCTTCTGGTTTGACGTTCAAGGCTACGCAACCTTGGCTCTAATTCACTTAAAATATCGGACACACGCTCGAGATTATGGCGTGTTTGATCTAATCGATTAAGAGAGTCTTCTCTGCGTGATCGATACAAACCAATCCCGGCAGCTTCTTCGAAGAATTTTCTCCTTTCGTCAGGTCGAATGGATAACGCTGAATCAACCAATCCTTGTCCGATTAAAGTATAAGTTCGTTCAGCAAGACCTGATTGGGCAAATAGCTCCTGAATATCCTTCAATCGAATGCGTTGACCATTCAGCAAATATTCATTTTGACCGTCTCGATAAGCACGTCTTGTTACAGATACCTCCGAAAAATCAATTGGAAGCCATCCATCCTCATTATTAAATGTGATTGTAGATGAAGCCATACCCGCGCGAGAACGACCTTCACTACCAGCAAAAATCATGTCTTCCGTTTTCCTGCCTCTCAGTAATCGGAAGGATTGTTCTCCTAATACCCATCGGATTGCATCTGCAATATTGGACTTTCCTGATCCATTTGGACCAACAATAGCTGTTATTTTTCCTGGAAATTCAAAATTTATCTTACTGGCAAAGGTTTTATATCCATGTAACTCTAATGTTTTTAATCTTGAAATCATGTAAATTTCACTCCAGGATTTATATATCCATTTTTCTTTGTTTTTGCACCAAACCTAATCGAATCAATGCTTGTTGAGCTGCTGCTTTGGCTGCTGCTTGTTTACTCGGACCTTCGCCACTGCCATATGGCTCACCATTTAATAACACTTCGACCTGGAATATTTTTGAATGATCAGGGCCAAATGAATTTCGGGTCACATAAGAAGGGGCAAAAAAACCTTGTGATTGAGCCCATTCTTGAAAAAGGCTCTTAGGATCTTCATTTTTGTTATTAAGTAAAATATCCTCTGATGCTTCTTCGAGCAATAATTCGAGAAATTCATTAACAGCCGAAATCCCACCATCCAGATAAATCGCCCCAACAACAGCCTCAAAAGTATCACATAACAATGCTGGTCTTGATCTTCCCCCCGCTTGTGATTCCCCTCTGCCCAGTCGCATAGCTCTTCCCAAATCTAATTGTTCAGCAAATACTGCTAACTGCTCGGTATGCACAAGTGCTGAACGCATTCTGGTCAGGTCACCTTCAGGCATTTCTGGAAAGTGGTGATACAACCAGGATCCAACCACAAAATCCAACACTGCATCACCGAGAAATTCCAACCGCTCATTATCTTCCAGCGCTTCAGGATGTTCATTGAGAAATGATCGATGGGTCAGTGCTCTACTTAAGAGCAACCAATCATTTATTTTCAACCCCAGCCTTATTGCCAGCTCTTGAGGGCTCTCCATCTTAGGAGTATGATCTTCACGTTTCATTAATCCTCCTAAGAACTTTTGATGCGAAAGCCACCTCACCATCATAAATCAAGTAGCTTACGCAACAGAAGTTCATCTTCAGTTAACAGTACATTATATTGTGCAATTTCTATTGCATCAATAGTGCAAACGGTTTAATCACCTTTTTCAGGAATGTAATCACCTTCGACCCAAGTTTCTCCATCTGGTCCAATCTCCTTTTTCCAAATAGGAACAATTTCTTTTACACGGTCAATTCCATATTTTGCTGCATCAAATACTCCTGTATTTCGATGTGCGGCCGAACAAAGGACAATAACTGTTGGAGTACCTGCGTCCATATACCCAATTCTTTGGATAATAACAATTTTTTGGACGGAAGGCCATTTATCCTTAATCTCATCAGCAACCTGTTGCATTTTGGATTCTGCCATGGGGATATAAGCTTCATACTCCAAACCTGTTGTCGTAGGATGGCTGGAATTGTCTGTCTCTCCACGAATGACTCCCGTAAACAATACCACCGCCCCTGTACTTCTCAGAATGGCATCTGAAATTATTGTATTAAAATCAAAATCATTTATGCTAACTTTTACCAACACATCGTTGTTCATGGAACCTCCACTCACCGGGGGAAATAAAGCTATTTCACAATCTTCATTGATCAGATCAGTGTCAAAAGCAAAATTCTGATTAATTGAAACAAGCATGATTGGTAAAAATGGTTCTAGTGAAGGAAATAATTGCACTAATTGTTTCTTAAGATCAGAAACAATCATTCCTTTTGGAATATCTAACTCGAAACTAGTTTTTCTTACAACTTCTTTTAATTTTGCAAAAAATAAAAGATGAATGCGTACAAATTTCGAATTTAAACTTAATGTATTATTCATTTTTTATATCTCCACTCACCCCGCCACTTTTTTCAACAAGTCGAATATTTTCGATTCTGGCTTTTTTTTCTACAGCTTTAATCATGTCATAAATGGTAAGTGCTGAGATTGAAACTGCTGTCAATGCTTCCATTTCAACCCCCGTCTTGCCGTCTGTAATTACTGTTGCTTCAATCAATACTCCTGGAAGAGAATCATCAATTTGAAAATTGACCTCTATCTGGTTGATCATAAGCGGATGGCATAATGGAATTAATTCTGAAGTTTTTTTGGCTGCTTGGATTCCAGCAATTTTTGCCACAGTTAACACATCCCCTTTTTTTAATTGCCCATCTTTTATTAACATCACTGTCTCAGGCAATAATACGATTTGACCTTTTGCTTTAGCAATTCGATGACTGATGGGTTTTGATCCTACATCAACCATCCTGGCATTTCCTTTAGAATCTAAATGGGTCAAAGTTTGATTTTTCATTATTTTTCTCGCATCAAAAAATAGATTGACCGATGTCATTCAGGCAAATATGCTTGGTGTTCTGCTATAATTGCTCTCGTTATGCATCAGATAGGTAATTATTATAACCAAGATTATCGAGTAGATACCGATCTTTATCAAGGTCCTCTGGATTTATTGTTAGAATTAATAGAACGAGCTGAGCTGGATATAACAAAATTAGCTTTGGCGAAAGTAACTGATCAATATTTAGCTCATCTAAAAAAAATAGAAACTGAAAATCCATCCGAAGTTTCTGCTTTTTTAGTTATTGCTTCCAAGTTATTACAGATTAAATCTCAAGCATTATTACCTAAGATACCAATAGAAGGATTTGGTGAAGAGGAAGTTGACGAAGGTGAAGCACTCGCTCAACAACTGATTATTTACAAACGGTTCAAGGAAATTTCCAAATGGCTTTTGGAACGTGAAGAAGAGGGATTGAGAACTTATTTAAGAGTCGCACCTCCTCCTAAAATTAGTTTTCAACCCAAATTGGATTTGACTGGCATTACATTGGAAGATTTGGTTCAGGTTGCTAGAGAAATATTTATTGGCGGTATCCCAATGCAAAAATTGGATACAGTCATCAATATGCCAAGAATAACCATTAGAGATCGAATTAACTCCATTTTAGAATCATTGCGAAATGTTCGTCAAACTACATTTAAAAGTCTGCTTAACCAAAAAAACTCAAGAATAGAGTTAGTAGTTACATTCCTTGCATTATTGGAACTGGTAAAAAGACATATTATTGAAGCAAATCAAAAAGAGCTTTTTGGTGAAATTGATCTTAACACCGAAAAGCTCATTGATGAAAATGTCGAACTGGAAGTCGAATTTAATGAATAAGGTTTAGGCTGGGTCTGTTGTTTGCGTGAATAATCCTTCCACCATTTCAAATGGTAATCGATTGCTTAACCAGACAACCATAAGGCTTATATCATCATCACTGATTACATAGTCTGGATTTTTTCCCCTGAAAGATTGAATTAATTCTTCAAAAGAATCTTCCTTAGGCCATTCGGCCATAAAACCTGGTAAAACACTTCGGTCAACATCGATCGGTAATAACTTCCAGGATTTCTCAACTAAAAAGTCAAAAATAATAAGTTTTGATTCTGGATTAATTTCACTCCAGGCACTCAATATTTGGGCAACAAATTCGTGTGATTTTTTAAAAGTATTAATACATCCATTGATTTTCAATGGTAGTGGTGCAACTGAACTGTTTCGAAATCCCTGTATCCGAACATAGCTTTTAATAATCGAATTAATTTTTCTTTTTCGATCCTCAGACAATTTATCAAAATTTCCCAACACCGATTGCACAACCATTTGTCGATAGTCATCCAACATATATTCATTAATCGCATGAAACGGTAAAAATCTTACTTTTTTATCCATATCGTTAAAAATGTACCTTCCTGATTTTTATTCAACCAGACTATTTTACTTGATAATCATTCGCTTTCAAGATCAAATTCCAGTTATCCTGAATTTCTGTTCAGAATGATTTCAACTTGCATAAATATTAATGTGATCTTAGAATCAACATCTATGGATAAAAATGAAGTCACCCCAATTCGAAGGCAATATCTCAATATTAAAAAAGATTACCCAAACGCAATCGTGTTTTTTCGGTTGGGCGATTTTTATGAAACATTTGATCAGGATGCAGAAATAACTTCCCGTGAGTTGGATATCGTTCTAACTTCCAGAAATGTCGCAAAAGGGGTAAGAATCCCGATGGCTGGCATACCCTACCATGCTGTGGATAATTATTTATCAAGATTAATAAGCAAGGGCTTTCACGTTGCAATTGCAGAACAATTAAGTGAACCGGATGGCCACGGTTTGGTAGATCGTGATGTAGTTCGAGTGGTAACACCAGGTACTGTAGTTGAACCAAATCTCCTTAAAAATGACCGCAATAATTACCTCACCAGTGCAGTTGTAAATGAAAACAAAGTAGGAATTTCATTTGTCGACATAACAACAGGAGAATTCAAAGCTACTGAATTTAACTCATTAGAACCTCTTTCTGACCTACGTTCCGAATTGATTCGTCTCAATCCATCAGAAATTTTACATCCCAGTTCAATGAAGATTGAAAACGAAATCCCTGGACACATTACCCTATATCCAGATTGGCATTTCGAAACAATGAGATGTGAAGACTTGCTCAAAGCCCACTTCAAAGTAAGTTCATTGGATGCTTTTGGAATTAACGGACTTCCATTAGCTATTCAAGCCTCTGGTGCAATTATTGATTATCTGCAGAATACGCAACCTTCTGCATTAAAGATCCTCAATAATCTGTCGAATTATTCGACGTCAACATTTATGACACTGGATGCTGCCACACGAAGAAATTTGGAATTAACAGAGACATTAAGAAAAAATGAAGTAAAAGGGTCCCTTTTACATATTCTCGATTATGCTGTGACTCCCATGGGAAAAAGGACTTTACGTCAATGGGTTTCACAGCCATTACTCAATATTGAAGAAATCAACCTACGGCAGGAAAGTGTTGCCTTCCTTACC
>DAOUGX010000455.1:0-8259 GCA_034428855.1 Anaerolineaceae bacterium
AAGGAGAACTCCCCGAAGAGATTCACATCTACCTGTGTGCATTGGCTGGTAAACATGCTGTCAGATTAACCAAACATTGTTCTTTGGTTGACATTTCTTTTGGTGATCGACAAATTTTGGATTTCTCCTTACATGAAATTATTCATGCTGTACTACCTGAAAGAATTATTGAAAAAACCTTGCAGCCATTACAGACTGACTCCTTTGTGCAACTGGCTTTTGAGAAAACCAGAAATCTGTTCCCAACCAACGAAATATTAAGCTATTTAAAGGAAAATAGTATCGAGGCTTTCAAGGTTCATCTCTTGAGCATCAGTGGATTCCTGCCGGATCCATTTGACTACCTGCTGAATCTCAAAAACGGTGCTTACGTTCTGGCTGTTATCCTTTTGGATTTCTTGACATGGCAACCGGGGGGTGAAAAATCGATGATGTCATCCCTGCAAGACTGGATGGATACGCAACCTGCGGGAAAACTGGTCCAATTGTATCGTCAGGCACTTCACCGGGCTGGAAAAGCAATCGGGGATTAATCATGTCTTTAAAAGAAGAAGCAGACAGATCCTCTTTAAGACTTCACAGGTATCAGATTGTTGGAACCATCCTAAGCATCTTGGTGATTGCATCTATCCTGCTGGTAAGTTGTACGCAGCCAACACCAACCAATCAGCCCCAGCCCGTGGTTACCCCCAGCGCTACACCAAGCCCCATCCCCATGCCCACCCTGGAAAAAACACGTGAAATCGTTGTCGGCAGGCAACCAAAGAAAGTTTTTGCAACCCCAAAGATTGCACCAGCAACTGCCATTCCTGCAGCGGTGGCAGGATTAACCATACCGGATGAAATGCGCTTGATGGTTTTATTGGGATCGCACAATGATTCCCCATTTGTAAGCCGGACGGATGCCATAATGCTGGCGTTTTACCACCCGCGCCTGGCAAAAGTAGCTTTGCTTTCTTTACCCCAGGAAATGTTTGTGTACATTCCAGGTTACACCATGCAGCGTATCAGCGTCGCTTACGCAGTAGGTGGGTTTGAGATGTTGGCGGACACAATTGAATATAATTTTGGTATTCGCCCGGATGAATATGTGCTGGTTCACCAGGATGATTTTGCCTGGTTTGTGGACGAACTTAAAGGGTTGGATGTGGATGTTTTCAGGAATTATTATGATAATTGTGGAGGTGTACCGGCAGGAAGTGTCCACTTCAATGGTGATGATGTTTACTGTTTTGTCAGTTTTCGTGAAGGATCCGACATCCGGGACCAGGCAGTTCGCCAGCAACAGGTTGTGTATCAATTATTTCAGAACATGGCCAGAGGGGGTAAATTAATCGAATTATCCGAGTTGTACTATACCTACCGGGATACAGTACAAACGAACCTGTCGCTACAACTTTTGCTGGAATATATTCCGCTGGGAATACGTCTTGGACAGCCAGACCGTTTCGGTTTTTTCCAATTTAACATTGGCGACTTTATACCCTGGCAATTACCAGGTGAAGTTAACCCAATCGTGTTTCTTCCGCGACCGGAGAAAATCAAACAGATGATACAGGATGCAATGGACTTCACCACAGTTTCAGTGCAATCCTCCGATCTGATCATGACTCTCGAATATGAAATGACCACATCACCAACCCCCACCAGTACGTTTACGCCGTCTTTAACACCGACCGGGACCCAAACGCCAACCATCACACCAACTATTTACACAGCTACCATCACCCCTGGTGGGCCAACTTTGACGGCCAGCCCTTCAGTAACGAGCAGTCCGACGCAAAACGGATATCCATAAATTTTTTTAATAATCATTTCGGATTAATCTGATTACAAACTATATTAATTCGGCATGATTTATGCTACACTAATTCAAGAAAAAATTTTTCTATTGCATTATTTTTTTATTTTTACCGGATATTCTTCAACGAGGGAAAGGTTTTATTTCATGTGAACCGCTTTTTATCAGGATTGCTGGTTTTATTTTTGTCAATAGGGATAGTGGGCACGATATCATCCTTGCCTACAATTGCGCATGCTGAAAACCAACCTGAAGAAGAGGAAGAATATCATCGCATGACGAATATCGTCGTTGAGTATGTGGCTCATGAGTGGTGGCTGGTTCGCTGGAAAAACAATGAAATCACCTGTCGTTTTTTGATTGAGCATACAGGCTGGCCAACCGCTGACGAAGTGGAAACCTGGTGTGGAAAGGCCAAAGCACAGGAATGGCTGAAGGCAAAACCCTGCCCACAAATTGAAGAAGGTGGAGATGTGTCTCAATGCCCGGGTGCATACCTCAGCTATTTCCAGACGTATCCCGGTGAACGAACGGTGGAGGTTGAATTGCCTCTTCCGCAAGTTTGGTTAGCAATTTCCAATTGTGAACAATCGTCTCCCGAGAACACCTGTAAGAGTTTACCCAACCTGCAATTTATTGGTGAAGAGCTTTTAGCGAATGAAGCGATTATTCGTATTCAGGGCACAATAGATGGACAGCCTTTCAGTTGCCCGGCGGATGTGTGCGATTTGCCATTGTGGCCAACCGGACCCAATGGAATTGAAGTGGAGTTTTGGGCTGATTCATCTTTTGGCGATTCCAGCGAGGTGTACTCCGCGTTGGTGCGATTGCAACCCTGGGGAGATTTTACCAACCCAGAGGGAAATTCCAAAGATCAGCATTTATGGTATGTAGATGTCATCTCCAGCCAGTGGCGCGGTTCATCTCCAGCGAGTTGTACGGAAACCTGGCAGGTTTTTCCGGATATTGGTGGCCCTCCTCCATGGTTAATAACCCCTGAAGATGCTGGCGCTTTATATACAGAAGTATCTTTTTATTATCTGGCTGGCATGTTAATTTCTTCTGGACAAGTGGATGCCAGTTTTTGTCCTGATAATGGCTTGAATCGCAACCTGTCAGCCAATGCCTGTGGTGTGCAGGAAGCTTACACGCAGGTAGTGGACTGGCAGAATTCGTTTAATGATGAAATTCTCAGTGCAGCCAATGAATCCGGTGTTCCTGCGCAATTATTAAAGAATGTTTTCAGTCGTGAAAGTCAGTTCTGGCCAGGAATTTATAACAGTTTCAAAGAAGCCGGATTGGGACAAATGACAGAAAATGGAGCAGATACCGTTCTTCTCTGGAATCCGAGTTTCTTCCACCAGTTCTGTCCACTGGTCTTAGGACAGGAGCGTTGCGATTTGGGATTCGGTAACATCTCCAAAGATGAACAAGCCATGCTTAGAGGTGCATTGGTTACCAAAGTGAATTCAACCTGCCCGGATTGCCCGGTAGGCATTGATCTTTCACAGGCAAATTTCTCAGTTCGCATTTTTGCCGAGGGTTTAAAAGCTAATTGCGAACAGGTTGGCATGATCATTCATAATAACACCATGAAAAAACCCGGTCAGGTCAGTAATTATGAGGATTTATGGCGCTTCACCCTGGTAAATTACAACGCTGGGTCGGGCTGCCTGAGTAATGCAATTCAACTGGCGTATCGCCAATATGGGTATTTAACCTGGGAAAATGTTTCCAGTAAGCTGGAGCCAGCCTGCATTGGGGCTATTGAGTACGTGGATGATATTACCTTTCTCGCCAGTGGTCTGGAACCCACCCCGACCAGTTGGGTGAGGTTTGCCACACCCGATTCTGCCCAGTTGACAGCGATGGCAGCCAAGGCTACCGCAACACCTACATTTTTCCTGCCAGAAATTACCGCAACTCCGTCACCTACCACTGCCCAGGGAACTCCTCAACCCACCGCAACCCTGGAAAATTACCCTGTGTATCCCACTGTTGGTGAAACTGGATATCCGGAATGGCCTACACCCGGTCCAACCGATTCAATTTATCCATAAATTGATTTTGAAGCCTTTGTAGCACCTTTATTGGCTGAAGATGGCGAAACTCTGAAAGCATGATTATAATTTGCTCATTGGAGGAAGCATGTTTAATCCTTTTAAACGTAAAGAAGATGAACAGAAAATGAAAGTATCGGGACGGATGCCACCTGGTCAATCGTTGACCCAGCGATTTCCCGTTTTACATTATGGGCCGGTACCGGGTGTAGATTTTTCTAAATGGAATTTCAAAATTTGGGGTTTGGTTGAACAACCCCTGACGCTAACCTGGGAGGAGTTTAATCAATTACCCCGCACCAAAATAAAAATGGATCTGCATTGTGTAACCCGCTGGAGCATGTTTGATACTGATTGGGAAGGTGTTTCGGTGCGGACATTTATTGAACAAGGATTGATCAAGATCAGACCGGAAGCTAATTATGTGGTTCAACATGCTGAATATGGGTATACCACCAATTTGCCACTCTCGGTGATGTTACAGGACAACTTCCTTTTAGCCACACATTACAATGGAGAACCTTTAACACCGGATCATGGCTACCCACTGCGGGGTGTTATTGGGGCGATCCCAGGAAGAGAGGATCTAAATACACCTTATTTTTGGAAGGGTGCCAAATGGATCCGCGGTCTGGAATTTTTATCCGAAGATCGCGAAGGGTTCTGGGAACAAGCGGGCTATCACAATGAAGCGGATGTGTGGAAAGAACAACGCACCAAGTGGTAATTTGATTATCTGCGTTGGATTCTGATCGCGTAAAGACCGAACCCGATTCCAACGACCAAAATCAACCCACCTAAAATCCCCAGGATGGGTGAGCGGCTGGACACGGGATTTTCCTCAATTTCTTCTTCACCAGCGCTGCTGAGCTGAGCACCAAAGTCAATCCGAACGATATCCCCTGCATTCAATTTGAGTGTTGCGTTGGTCCGCATGGTGGGGTTATATCCGCTGGGAACAGCAACACTGACGGTATACTCACCCTCGTCCAGTCCTGTGAAACAAATCTCTTCCAAATTATTCGTGTTTTCAGATAATGACACTTTGCCGAGGCGATCATTAATACTTACAGCGCCACCAGCCAGGGGAAGTTCAATGGTGTCATCGTCGATTAATGTGTTGCCATTCAAATCTTCGAACAAAAGCACACATAAATCCCCGGTGCCATTGAAAGGGGTAGGAGATGGTAATATGGGCGTAGGAGTTAATTCTGGGGCAGGGCCAGTTTCCGGTTCAACGGTCCCCAATACCAATTCCCGCCCAATTCGTAAGAATAAACAGGCATCATTATCCAGATCATTCAGCAGCCGTAGTTGGTCCTCAGTAATATTGTTGAGCAAAGAAATACTGATACAACTGTCACCATCTTTGACGGTATAAATGATGCGTCCGTCTGGTTGGGCTGTTGGGGTGAAATAAAAAACCTGAAATTCAGGATTGGCAGAGACATTGCCAGCCACATAAAAGACACTGATGCCCAGAATGATTAATATAAATGAAAAAGCGAGTAACAAATGCTTGTGCATTGCCTGAGATTATAACATAATCAACACCTGCGATTTAAGTGGGAAGAGGATGTGAAATCCCACATCCTCTTCCCTTAAGTTGGTTTTGATCCTAAATATTTGCCACGTAAATTTTTACCGCTTCTCTCACAAAAGCTGCCAGGTCTGGGTGAATTTTGTCAAAATTCTTTTTAAAGCGTGGATCATCATTGTAAAGGTCAGTCAGTCCCATCAATTGTTCCTGGTTGGGAACCCAGAAATAATTCATGTGATCACGCCAACGTTGCACACATTCCTGTGCTTCTTTGGATGCAGGTCCTTTTTCCATTACTTCCATAAATCTCAGATAAACAGCATTTCCTTCCTCGCCAATTTTTTCCTTTTCGGCTTTTGAATATTGACGCCATTTTTTATAAGATTCTTTGACAGTTTCCGGATCATACAGGTGTAAAGCTTCCTGCTCCATTTTTGCTTCTTCCTCTTCATTGAAAGCATCAAACAATACTTTTTTGTTCATTTTTTCTTCTCCTCGTAAATATTTCTCGGTTTGATCGATAGTGGCGATGAGCTTGTGCAAGCGCTCGATACGTTTGTGTAGCTGATGTTTATGTTCCTTCAACGCTTGCTGAAGATCGTAATCTTTCCGATCCATGATCAATTTAATCTGCTCGAGCGGCATATCCAGTTCACGATAAAACATGATCTGTTGTAATCTCAATAAGGAAGCATCCGAATAGTACCGGTAACCATTCTCACCAATTTCCTCCGGCTGGAGCAAACCAATCAGATCATAATATCGGATGGTGCGCGGAGTAACATGGGCTAATAGAGATATTTGTTTTATTGTGAACATGCAGGTAGTATAAACCATGACGTAACGTTAATGTCAAGAGTGATTTTTTTGTAAACCCATCCTCTTTTTAATGAATCATGATATGAGTATTTGTTTTCTGATATACTTGATCTAATTTCGTAATTCGTCACAAATATATAAAAGTGACGAATTACGAAAATGGAGGTAAGATGAAAATTGATGCTGCTTTATTAGAAATTCCGGAATTGAAAAGAATTTTTTCTGGAAGAGAAATTATCCAAAAATCAGAGTTAAAGGAATTTTATCACCTGCTTGATCCCAATTTGAGTGGTAATGAATTTCGGAGAAAATTATACGCTTTGGAAAAAGAAAATGTAATAATTCCGCTTGGTGTAGGCGTCTACGGATTCTGCACTGAATTAATAAATAGTGAAAAAAAAAGTTTTATTCCCAGTATTTCAAAAAACGCATTGGAGATAAGTATTGAGGTCAAAGAATTATTCCCTTATACATCCTTCATAATTTGGGAAACTCAAGCACTTCATGAATTCATGATGCATCAACCTGGAGCAAATCATATTGTTTTGGAAGTGGAAAAGGTAGCGGTTGAATCGGTTTTTAACAAATTAAATGAAAACCGATCACTACATATTTATTTTAAACCTGATGATGAGATTTTTAATCGGCATATTCTGAATTATCCAAATAGTGTTCTTGCGCTTCCGGTAATCAGCCAATCGCCTAAAATGAAGATTAATGGTGTGAACTATGCAAGATTAGAGAAGATACTTGTTGATATTTTTTCAGATAAGGAGCGATTTTTTATATTTCATGGCCAGGAAATGATAAATATATTTGAATTTGCTTTTTCTACCTACTGGATTAATACAAAAACCCTTTTTCGATATGCAGGCAGAAGAAAAGTTGATGAAAAAATGAGGATGTTTATAAAAAATCAAACGCAAATCAAATTGCAGGCATATTCGGAGAAAATGGATTGATTTCAATTAAATCTCATACCAAAGAGTGGATTTTTGGTATTCGCGAAGGGTCTCCGGGTAAAGATCCGATTTTGATCGAAAAAATGATCATGGCCTTTACTTTGATAGAGAATCTCAAAGTTGCTGGCTTAGACTTTATTTTTAAAGGAGGTACTGCCCTTCACCTTCTTTTAGGTTCGTCGAACCGTTTTTCGATCGATATTGATATCATCTTACCCAATCCTATAAATTTAGACAGTTATTTAACTCATGTATTGAATCAAGGAAATTTTTTCAAAGTCGAAGAGAGTAGACGATCAGGTTCAATACCGAAACAACATTACAAATTCTATTATCAAAGTGCTATTCAAAACAAGGAAAGCCAGATCTTACTGGACATCCTTTTCGATAACAACTTATATCCAAAGCTGGTGAAGGTTCCAATAAAATCACCTTTATTACTCCTTGAAGGGGATGAAACCGTAATATCATGCCCAACAAAGGATTGTATTTTAGGTGATAAATTAACAGCTTTTGCTCCACACACCACCGGGATTCCATATGGTATCGGAAAAGATTTAGAAATTGCTAAACAATTATTTGATATATCCATGCTCTTTAATGAGATTGAAGATTTGAGAATGGTTGAAACTACGTTTGTAAATATTGCTATCAAAGAATTAGCTTATCGGGAAATGACCAAAATTTCCTTTATGGATGTATTGTGGGATTCCTTAAACACATCAATCCTTATTGGAACTAGAGGTTTATCTTCGACAATGGAATATGGTGAATTAGTTAATGGATTTAGAAAGATGGCTGGGTTCGTTTTTAAAGGTAATTTCACTCTTGATTCAGCCATTCTGTGTGCATCTAGAGTTGCTTACCTCAGCGCACTCCTTATACAGAAGTCCGATAAGGTTGAATGGTTTCAAAATCAACTAGATTTATCTTCCTGGGTGATTACAGACCTTAATTTCAACAAATTAAACAAACTCAAGAAAACGGACCCTGAGGCCTTTTATTACTATTTCAAAGCGCTTGATTTGTTAAAGCTTTGTGAAGCAAAGAAATAAATTATCTGATAAACCAAGGTCA
>DAOUGX010000456.1:0-2882 GCA_034428855.1 Anaerolineaceae bacterium
CCAGTACAATGTTTTGATAATAGAAGAAACAAGCAAGAAAAGTTTCAGGATTCGATTGCTGAGGTATTTCCACCCGGTCAGGTGAACCAAATCAGGTCATTTCACAAACAAATTCCAGCATTTCGAATGAGTCCTTTGAAGAGACTATCAAATTTATCCACCCGTTTGGGTTTGGGTGGCATTTGGGTTAAAGATGAGTCAGCCAGATTGAACCAGGGATCATTTAAGGTTTTAGGGGGTTCATATGCCTTGTATCAAATTATCAAACGCAGATTAGGCAGAGAAAACGAAGAACTTCCATTCGAAGAATTGACCAGTAAAAGAATTAAAGATCAACTGGGTGATCTGGTATTTGCCACTGCGACAGATGGAAACCATGGAAGAGGAATCGCCTGGTCAGCAACCCAATTGGGTTTTAAATCCATTATTTATGTTCATAAATTAACCACCCAGGGCAGAATTAAGGCCATCGAACAAAATCAAGGCAAAGTGGTGGTTGTGGATGGCAATTATGATGACGCTGTTCGCCAGGTGTTTCTGGATGCGAAAAAAAATGGATGGGAAGTTGTCTCGGACACCTCCTGGGAAGGATATGAGTCTGTACCCAAGTGGGTGATGCAAGGCTACACGACTATGCTTTTTGAAGCGCAGGAACAATTAGCTGGGCAGGGATTGAGTAAACCAACTCATGTTTTTGTACAGGCAGGTGTAGGCTCTTTAGCTGCAGCGACCGTTGGTTTCTATAAGAATCTCTTTGGACAGGAAAGTCCGACCAGTGTTGTCGTAGAACCAACCAAAGCTGCCTGTCTGTATCATTCAGCAGTGATGGGTGATGGCAATCCGCATAGTATAGTTGGTGATCTGGATACAATCATGGCCGGGTTAGCATGTGGAGATCCTAACCCAATTGCCTGGCGACTACTTTCTGATTGTGCAGATTTTTTCGCGATCAGTCCTGATTATGTTGCAGCAAAAGGGATGAGAGTATATGGCGTACCACTGCTGGATGATCCTGATATTATTTCAGGTGAATCTGGTGCGGTGACACTCGGAACTTTAATGTACATCATGGAATATCCCCCATTAAAGGAATTACGTGAAAAGATGGGATTAAATAAAGATTCCCAAGTGCTGTTGATTAATACAGAAGGAAATACCTCACCGGAAGAATTCAGGGATGTAGTTTGGAATGGGGGGATTCCTGTACCGAATGAATTTAAAATCCATCAACAATTTTAATGAAAATAGACCGTAATAATCATTCGAGATTTGATCGGAAGCAAGCATGACAGTCAATTTCAAAAATATGATCAATTTGGATAAAAAAATTCAATCATTGATGATTATTAAATCAACAGCCTGGGTGATGTTTGGGATCAGCAGCATGTTTTCAGTTGGTGATTTAACTTCCAATCCTACGGAAGGTATCTGGTTAAACCCATTGATCCGTTTTGGTTTAGCCGTTGCATTCTTACTCGCTGGTCTGTTCTTTCAAAAGAACAAAAAGCGTAACGTCTTTTTGGTCATGATAGTTGTTTTGGTAGATGTGTTTGTCAGTCTTCAACAACCTATCGGATTATTTGATTTATTAATGTTATTATTTGATCTGGTTCTTTATTGGTTCGTTTTTATTTTCCTGAAACAAGCAAAAATTTAGAGAATTCCCCTTAAATTTCTTCGGAGACTACACTTTTGTCTGAAAAACGTATAAATATTATTACCATTGGTGTTATCCTCAGTCTTTTTCTGGCTTCCATGGAAAGTACTGTTGTGGCGACTGCAATGCCATCTATTGTGGCACAATTGGGCGGGTTATCCATTTATAGCTGGGTATTTTCAATATATATGCTGACATCAACAACAACAGTCCCGATTTATGGAAAAGTATCAGATTTATTTGGACGAAAACGTGTCTATACCTTTTCCATGGTTTTATTCTTAATCGGTTCGGTGTTATGTGGATTGGCTGATTCAATGGAATCATTAATTGTTTTCAGAGGAATCCAGGGGTTGGGGGCGGGTGGTGTACTTCCGATGGCACTCACTGCTATTGGAGAATTATTCAGTGTTGAAAAAAGGGCAAAAATGCAAGGTCTCATATCCAGTGTTTGGGGTTTATCTTCCGTCATTGGACCACTGGTTGGTGGGTTTTTAGTGGATAAATTTTCCTGGGAATGGGTATTTTTCATTAACCTGATTCCTGGAATTCTGGCGATCTTGGTTGTCTGGTTTGCCTGGATAGATCAGGAACGACCTTCGAGAAAGAGTATTCCCTTAGATGTGACTGGGACTGTAATCCTTACGGTTGGTGTGTTGAGTTTATTACTTGGATTAAGTAGCCTGGAGTATTCAAGTAGTTCCTGGTTTATTCTTACTTCTGCAGCTTTTTTTGGTTCCTTAGTGTATGTAGAAAATAAAGCTACAGATCCAATCCTGCCATTGAAACTTTTTAAAGAAAGAATTTTTTTGGTTGCCTTTCTGCATGGAATCCTGGCAGGTTGGGCAATGTTTGGAAGTTTATCTTATATACCATTATTTGTTCAGGCTGTCATCGGAACTTCGGCAACGCAAGCAGGTTTATCCTTAACACCGATGTCATTGATCTGGACTCTGACGAGTATAGTAGGTGGGCGATTAATCCTGAAGATAAATTTTCGATTGTTGGCGATTATCGGCATGTCCCTTCTGGTACTTGGAAGTCTACTGATGACAACAATTGGAATAGGTACTTCTCAATTATCTGTGATGATATACACTTCATTTATGGGAATTGGGATGGGGTTAACCATACCATTATTTATGATCATTATTCAGACTTCGGTTAAAAAAGATGTGTTAGGAACTGCAACCTCTACAATACAATTCAGCCGTAGTATCGGTGG
>DAOUGX010000457.1:0-2267 GCA_034428855.1 Anaerolineaceae bacterium
CTGGTTGTTGAAATTGGAGGAGTTGGTGTTTATCCGACCATGGTGATGGAAACCACTAATCTGAATTGGTTATCAGAAACAGTGGCACATGAGTGGATACATAATTTCCTGACATTACGACCTTTGGGAATGTTGTATGACCAGACACCAGAATTAAGAATTATCAATGAAACTACTGCCTCAATCGCTGGTAAAGAACTTGGTGCAGGAGTGATTGAAAATTTTTATCCCGAATTAGTTTCCCCACCCATAATAAAACCAGGTAACGAGGAAATTCTACCGGAATTACCTTCTGAACCTCCAACATTCGATTTCCGCGCTGAAATGCGTGAAACCAGGGTTACCGCCGATGCTTTATTAGCCGAAGGGAAAATTATACAAGCTGAAACATATATGGAAGAACGCCGTCAAATATTTGTTCAGAATGGCTACCGCATTCGTCGATTGAATCAGGCTTATTTTGCCTTTCATGGAGCCTACGCTGATCAACCAGGTGGTGCTGCTGGGACGGATCCGGTCGGAGAAGCAGTTCGATTGTTGCGTACCAGAAGTGATTCGTTGGCTGCGTTTTTAAATAGAATCGCCTGGGTCACTTCTTTTGAGAGATTACAGCAAATGCTTGATTAATTTTTATGAAGGTGCCCTACCTCTAAAAATCAGCATCTAAACCACCACCCATTCCTCCCCCCATGCCATCGCCCAGATCATTGGCTAAATCGGGTAAATCACGTTCGATATCTTCAGGAGATTGACCTTTTTCAAGTCGATCCACAACTTCATCAAATTCAGGTGGCATTTCTTCACCCAGTTGACCAGACATTTTACGCATCATTTTTCCAAGGGCAACCGGGTCATCTTCCAGTCCTTCCAGGCTGGAAGGATCTGAAAAATCATCCAAACGGCTATCATCCGACTTGGTAATTCGAATTCTCCCAATGCGGCGGGTAATGTGCTCTCCACCACAATGTTTGCAGACAACTTTCTTAGTGCCATATTCTGCATATGTCATGAATACATCAAAGCGATGTTTACAATCCAAGCAACGATATTCATAAAGTGGCATATGGTGGTCCTTTTGATTAATTTTTTTTTCTTCAACGTAAAAAGTTAGCTTTTATAGGCGATTTTAACGCCAGGCAATTTTAATCCATTATAATTTGACTAGAAGAATTTTGTAAAAATTTTGTGGGAGTTTACCAGGAAAATGAATTGCCCACATGAGGTCTTATGAGCGAGAATCAAAACATATCTTTCGATTTACTAAAACCTGAACCTTTGCTGATCGTTCTTTCTGGACCTTCAGGTGTTGGAAAAGATGTAACCTTACAGGCACTCAAGAAACGCAATGTCCCATTGCATTTTGTGGTCACAGCAACGACTCGCGAACCAAGACCTGAAGAAAAACATGGTGTCGATTATTTTTTCTACAGTAAAGAAGAATTTCAAGCCATGATTGATGCGAACGAATTATTAGAGTACGCTGTGGTTTACAATGATTTTAAAGGAATTCAGAAAAACCAGGTGCGCAAAGCGATGCAAAGTGGTCTGGATGTCATTTTACGGGTTGATGTTCAGGGAGCTGCCAAGTTGCGTGAATTGAATCCTGATGCAGTTCTCATTTTCCTGCTGCCGAGTAGTGTAGAAGAATGGCATGAGCGATTGGATAGTCGTCAGACGGAGACAGAAGAGAGCATGAAAATCAGGTTAGAAAAAATCAAGTGGGAGTTGGAGTTCGTACCCCTATTTGATTATCTGGTGGTGAATCGCCATAATTGTTTGGATGAAACGGTGGATACGATTGTGGAAATCATCAATGCTGAGCATCACCGCACCAATCCGAGAAAGATTACACTATGAATTTACAAAAATATGAACAACCTCCTGAACAATACAATGCCACTCCCTCCCAACCCAACCCAACGTCATCCGTTCGGGTAGAAGTTGATAACCCTGCCTCAAAACCTTTGGTAACCTATGTTATTCTGGGTATCACGGTTGTCGTTTTTATCGCACAACTGTTAACTCAAAATATGATGGGAATTGATTTACCAGCAGCGTATCTGGCTAAATATGACCAGTTGATCATCGCTGGACAATTGTGGCGGTTAATCACACCGGTATTGGTACATGGAAGTATTGCTCATATCGCTTTTAATATGTATGCGTTATACATATTTGGCAGGAATTTGGAATATCAGTATGGCCATGGTCGCTTTTTGATGCTTTATTTGTTGAGTGGTTTTGCTGGAAATGTGGTCTCCTTTGTC
>DAOUGX010000458.1:0-2136 GCA_034428855.1 Anaerolineaceae bacterium
CCAGATGTGTGGCTGCTGATGGTGGCCATTACGGCTGCTGGTGTTTTAGGAAGCCTTGTCGATTCATTTTTAGGTGCAACCATACAGGCCATTTATTATTGCCCGGTCTGTGAGAAGGAAACCGAAAAACACCCGGAACATAGTTGTGGAGAAAAAACGAATTTCTTAAGAGGGTGGAAATGGTTCAATAACGATTGGGTTAATACATTCTGTGCTTTGGTGGGGGGATTTGTCATGATTCTGTCTGTTTTCGCAAAATGAAGATGACGATTACGAAGAAAAATCCATATCAAATCTTTTTGCTGTATAGTGGCTCGACCAGTGCATTTATGACGCTGGTGTTCACAGTGAATATGATTTATTTCGTTACTACCTTGGGATTTGACCCATTGCAAATGGTCTTGATCGGAACAACGCTTGAAATGGCAATCTTTTTGTTTGAGATACCCACCGGTGTTGTTGCTGACACGATTTCGCGTCGTACGTCCATCATCATTGGTGTTTTTCTGATCGGTCTTGGTTTCACCATCCAGGCCAGCTTTCATTCTTTTGTTTTCATTTTGGTGGCCCAGATCATTTGGGGATTGGGTTATACATTTACCAGTGGAGCAACCCAGGCCTGGATTACAGATGAAATAGGAGAGGATCAGGCGGGTTCTGCATTTTTGCATGCTACTCAGGTGGAACAGGTTGGTGCATTCATTGCGATTGGTTTATGTGTGTTATTTACTTATCGTTGGGGTATGCAGATCCCCATGTTGCTCGGTGGAATATTCTTCTGGATTCTGGGTTTTTATTTGCTGGTAGCAATGCCGGAATCAGATTTTTCGCGAAAATCGATTACCTATCAGGATTCTTTCAAAGAATTTTGGATGACTATTAAAGCGGGTTATAGAACCGTTAAAATCCACCCAGTTTTATGGAGAATTCTATTAATCGGATTCTTTTTTGGTTTTTACTCGGAGGGGGTAGATCGTTTATCAGTTCCATTTTTGGTAGATAAGTATAATTTACCAGATCTTGGAGAAGGAACGATGGTGAGTTGGTTTGCAGGTTTGAGCGCCATTGGAATGGTGTTAACTTATATTTCTACCGGTATTCTGCGAAAATTCCTGGGAAAGCAAATTCTTGCCCATCAACTAACCCGCTGGTTGACATTATTCAGCGTTGCTTTGGTCATCAGTCTGCTTTTATTTCCAATCTCAAGCAGTATATTGCTTTCATTTTTATTTTTATTGTTGATTGGCATTTTAAGAGCTTTGATTTATCCTTTGTATTCAGCCTGGGTCAACCAGAATATACCATCAGAGATTCGGGCGACTATTATTTCGATGAGTAGTCTGGTAGATGCGACCGGACAAATTGGAGGAGGTCCGATTTTAGGAGTTATCGCAAGAAATTACTCTATTCAAACTGGATTATTGATGTCCAGTTTGTTTTTGTCACCAGTTTTGTTTTTGTTGATGGCATTTTTTATAAAACAAAAACAGAAGGAGGTTCTTCTTCGCTGATTTTCCCTAACCAGAGTGGTTGATTCGGATCACCATTTCTAAAACTGATCCAAACTAAATCACCAACAGCTGGCCGAATTCGATCATTATCCTTTAAAGGAACAACTGAGGCTGCCCATAATAATCCCATTTCTGGGATGGCATCAATTTTTACCTGAACTTTCATATGGTTATCGGGATCTTCATTGGAGATCACCACAGCCCGATAAATCCCATTGAGCAAATTCGTTGGCTTTTTACCGTTCGGAATAATTTCAGGAGTCTTATCTTCGGATTCAGAAACCAAATGAAGTTTATACGGGCCCTCAAATGTACCATAGCGTTCGGTCGGACGGCAGCCTTTCTTTCCATCCCCAAAGACAAACACCTCATGTCCATTACTTAACTGTTTAATTAAAAAATGCCGGTCATAAGGTGTAGACTCATTAAAATCTTGCACCTGAAGCCAAATTTCTCCTCCAATAATTAACTGGACAGGTTTATTCTTCATCTACATTCCCGGGATTCGATCTTAAATAATTATAGTATGTAAATCAATCTCGATCACAATATGAAAGAATTATTTTTAAGATGATTACCGTACTATTTCTATTAATTGAAAATTCTTTTTTGCCATACCCGCGAT
>DAOUGX010000459.1:0-9160 GCA_034428855.1 Anaerolineaceae bacterium
TGTGCTGTTCTGTTTGTACTTGGAGCGATCTCCTCTTATGCACTTTCCAAGGTAGACGAAAAACACCCACACGAATCGATTTTCTGATCCGAGAAAAATTAACAATTATGCAAAGTCAGGCGTTGTTTAGACAGCTGGCTGTTGTTTTTCTATTGATAATCGTTATAATGGGGTTGTCAACTAGAGAAAGGATTTGCTTATGAAAAAATTCCAAATACTTTTTTCTCTCATCTTAGTGTTAGGTTTGCTTGCCGGCTCTTTTGGTGTCGCCTTTGCAGATGAAACCGAACCTGAAGACGAAGAAATGACCGGTCAGAATCCTGTCGCTGGTTATCTGGCAACATTAACGGGATTAACCGTTGATGAAATTTTGGCGTTACAAGCCGAAGGATATGGCATGGGCGAAATTGCCAAGGCCTATTTCCTGATCACGATGGATACTGAACCTGTTGACGAGGGTACTGAAGAAGGATCCGAAACACCAGCTCCTACCGTCACCTATGATGAATTACTGGCTGTTCTAGTTGCCGCCAAAGAAATAGGTTGGGGTGAGTATTACAAGGAACAGGGGCTGCATCCCGGATTGCAGGGTGGTATCGGTTGGCTCTTCAAAAAAGGCAAACAAATGCAGCTGGAAGAGGGTGAGACTTTCCAACATGGAAAACCAGATAAGGAAGTTGGCCCTCCAGAACATGCAAATAACAACAAGGACAAAGTTAAGGGTCCTAAAAAATAATCATTGACAATTCAACGCTGAGGGTCTGAGAATTCATCAGACCCTCTTTTTATTAAAAGCTCGCAATTTTCATATAAAACTTTAACAAAAATTTCTATGCAAGCCGTGAATTTTAGTACTATTCACCAGTATAATTATTTAAATAACTGGTCATGGTGGAAAGCGGAGCGTCCGCAACATTATTAGGTCTCTCCAGCTACAGTTTAAACATAAATGAGAGGAAATCCATAATTGAGACTTGATGACAGCCTTTAGTATCACCATTCTTGCAGGTTTTTTGGTTGCTCTTGTTGCTCCTTTGTTAACAAGGTTAATCAAACATAGGGCTGCCTATATACTGGCCCTCTATCCTCTGGCGGTTGTCATTCAGTTACTGGTTTTACAAAATGTTGCCTCGGATGCACCCTCTTTGCAATTGCCCTGGGTGCCCAGTATGGGAATCTGGATGACATTCACCCTGGATGGTCTGGGTTTCCTGATGTCAATGCTTATTGCCGGCATTGGAACCCTGGTAATTTTATATGGTGGTGAATATTTACGGGATGACCCCTATCTGGATCGTTTTTTTCTTTGGGTGATCATTTTCATGGCTTCTATGTTAGGGGTCGTGACCAGTGGAAATGCGTTGGCATTGTTTGTTTTTTGGGAACTAACCAGTATCTCATCTTTCTTTCTGATTGGCTACAAATTCGAATATGAAAGCGCACGGGCCTCCGCCTGGCAAGCTTTGCTGGTGACCGGGGGTGGAGGGTTGGCGATGCTGGCAGGTCTGGTCATGCTGGGGCAGATCCATGGTAGTTATGAAATCAATCAATGGTTACAGAATCCATCCGTGATTCAGCAAAACAGCCTGGCACCGATTGCATTCATCCTGATCCTGCTGGGTGCGATGACAAAATCGGCACAATTCCCCTTCCATTTCTGGCTGCCGAATGCCATGGAAGCACCTACACCTGTCAGTGCTTACCTGCATTCTGCCACAATGGTGAAAGCTGGTGTATATCTTTTAGCCCGGTTATTCCCTGTTTTGGGTGGATTGGTCATCTGGAATCTGGTGGTTCCATGGGTGGGATTGATCACCCTGGTGGGGGGTGGGTTACTCGCACTCGGGCAAACTGACCTTAAGAAATTACTGGCATATACGACAGTTTCCTCTCTGGGTGGCATGGTCTTTCTGCTGGGGTTGGGAACACCCCTGGCAGTGAAAACAGCCATGCTTTTCCTGCTGACCCATGCCTTGTATAAAGGCACCCTTTTCCTGGTTGCTGGTGGGGTGGATCATTCAGCAGGTAGCCGGGATATTCGTAAGTTAGGAAAATTGTCCAGATTAATGCCATTCACCAGTGTGGCAGCCGGATTGGCAGCACTCTCCATGGCAGGTATTCCGCCTTTGATTGGTTTCATAAGCAAAGAATATGTGTATGAGAGCACCCTGTATTATCCTCAACTTCCTTACCTATTAACCGGATTGGCTTTGATTGCGAATGTTGCGAATGTCGCTGTAGCTGGCTGGGTGGGGGTGCGACCGTTCTGGCAGGGAGCGGAAAAAAGCGATGATACTTTACACCCGCATAAAGAAGTATTCTGGTTATGGGCTCCACCCATCGTCCTGGCAGTATTGGGGCTGGGAATGGGTATTTTCTCACAAGGCACAGCCCAAACCTGGGTAAGCATGGCTACCCATGCTGTTTTGCAGGAAGTGACGAAGGTTAAGCTTTCCCTTTGGCATGGCATCACCCCCATGTTGATCTTAAGTCTTGTTACACTGATTCTGGGCGTGCTGGTATACCTGTCAGCCAAAAAATTAATCCCCTGGTTAGCTTCATTTTGGCAAAAATTACAGCAGTTCGGCCCTGGGGTTGGATACAGCCGTATCATGCGCGGTTTTCTGGGTGTAGCTGGCTGGCAAACCAGATTATTACAGAGTGGTCACTTACGGTATTACATCATCACCATTGTAGTTACAACAGTAACATTAGCAGTGATCACCATCGCAACCCGATATGGTGCTCTTCCCTCACCACAATGGATTCAACCACGTTTTTATGATGTGATTTTTATTTTCATCATTATCATTTCAGCAATCCTGGTCACTCGTGCAGAGTCGCGCCTGGCAACCATCACGCTGTTAGGTGCGATCGGTTATTCGATTGCCATACTATTTCTTTTATACAGTGGTCCTGACCTGGCCATGGTTCAATTTGCAATTGAAACATTGACAGTCATTCTGTTCGTTTTGGTGATTTATCAATTACCGAAATATTCTAAGAGTAATTATCCACTCCATTCGAACGTGCTGAATACCATCGTTTCTGTGGCAGGCGGGATCCTGATGGCGGCCCTGATGTTGCTGACCTCTTCCATCCCTTCCAATTCGACCCTATCGCCTTATTTTATGCAGAATAGTTTCGATTTGGCAAAAGGACGCAATGTGGTCAATGTGATTCTGGTTGATTTTCGCGGTTTCGATACCCTGGGTGAAATTACCGTGCTACTGATCGCAGCCATTGGAGTGTTCGCCCTATTAGGTCTGAAAAAAGGTAGCAAAAGCGGAGGAAATGGCTGAGATGCAAAAATCAATCATCCTGCCCGTTGCTGCCCGTTTTCTCATGCCTCTGATGCTGGTATTCTCGATTTTTTTGTTATTTCGGGGACACAACGAGGTTGGTGGTGGTTTTGTGGGTGGCCTGGTGGCTGCCAGTGCGTTAATTTTATACGCGATCTCATCAACCCCCAGTGCCCTTTGGAAGTTGTTACCAATTGATCCACGTTTTATTGCTGCGATTGGTTTGTTGGTCGCTCTCATTTCAGGTTTCATCCCTTTGCTTTCAGGAAAACCATTTATGACCGGGATGTGGATGGCAGAACCTTTACCGGTGGTTGGAAAAGTAGGCACACCGACTCTGTTTGATGTCGGGGTATACATTTTGGTGATTGGTGTGGTCGTCTGGATATTACTGGAATTTGCGGAGGATGAATAAGATGCTGATCTTAATGGCCATCGCCGCTGGAGTTTTATTTGCCGCCGGCATCTATATGATCTTACGACGCAGCCTGGTGAAAGTGCTGGTTGGTATCCTTTTATTGGGGTATGCAGCCAATTTACTGTTGTTCAACTCAGCTCCCTTAACCCGCGGAGCACCCCCACTGATCGATCAAACGGGAGGTGTTCCGGCCATGTATGCCGATCCTGTCCCGCAGGCCTTGATTCTAACGGCCATTGTGATCAGCTTTGGTGTGACAGCTTTTGCTGTGGTGTTGGTACGCCGTGCGTATGCTGTCACCGGCACCGGTGATCTGGATAATATGCATTGTACAGATATCCCCTGCGATGATGAAGAAATCATGAGTGATCTGGAGGATGAAGTTAAATGATCATCTATCCCATTCTCATTCCTTTGTTATTTGGGATCTTATCCGTGCTCTTCTGGGAAAATCAACGGGTTAAACGCATCCTATCCATTTTTGGCACTTCCATATTGATGATTGTGAACATCAACATATTCCTATTAGTGAACCGCGCAGGCATCCAGGTGATGCAGGTGGGCAACTGGCCCGCTCCGTTTGGTATTTCGCTGGTGGTGGATTTATTTAGCGCGATTATGCTTTTAACCACCTCGGTGGTAGCCTTCTTGCTCTCGATTTACAGCGTCAGTGGTATTGACCTGGCTCGCAGGAAATATGGATATTTTCCCCTCTTTCATTTCCTCTTGATGGGTGTGAATGGTTCACTCGTAACCGGCGATCTATTTAATTTATATGTCTGGTTTGAAGTCATGTTGATGTCATCGTTTGTCCTGATTGCGTTGGGGGGAGAACGCACACAAATTGAAGGCGCAGTAAAGTATGTCATCCTGAATTTACTGGCATCGACTCTCTTCCTTTCCGCAATCGGTTTGACTTACAACCTGGCAGGAACACTCAATATGGCGGATCTTGCATTACGATTGCAAGCTTTGCAATCTTCCGGTCAGGTCACTGTCATAGCCATCCTGTTTTTGGTCGCCTTTGGTATAAAATCGGCGATTTTTCCACTCTTTTTCTGGTTGCCGGCGTCTTATCATACGCCGCCTGTCACTGTGACCGCCCTGTTCTCAGCTTTGTTAACCAAAGTTGGTATGTACACGCTGATCCGATTCTTTACCTTGTTGTTTCCGATTGACAGCGAATATACCCGAACCATTATTTTGGTTTCGGCAGGCTTTACCATGCTGACCGGTGTTTTAGGTGCGGCTTCCCAAACCGATATGCGCCGATTGCTTTCTTTCCATATCATCAGCCAGATCGGTTACATTTTTATGGGTTTAGGTTTATTCAGCGCATATGCCATTGCTGCCAGTATTTATTTCCTGGTGCACATCATTCTGGCAAAGACTGCATTATTCTTTGCAGCAGGGATGGTGGAATCCATTCAAGGTTCCTTTGATCTGAAACAACTGGGTGGGTTGTATAAAAATCGAGTTGGACTTTCCATGTTATTCCTGCTGCCAGCTCTATCGGTGGCCGGGCTGCCGCCTTTTTCTGGTTTTTTTGCGAAATTAGGCCTGATCATTGCCGGTCTGGAAAATAAGCATTATCTGATCATTGCTGTAGCCCTGATCGTTAGCCTGATGACTTTGTTTTCCATGACCAAAGTCTGGATTGAAGCTTTCTGGAAACCACCCAAAGATACCAAATATGCCGATCAGCAAAAACCGATTTCGGTCTGGCGGTGGGTACCGAGCGTGTTGATCGTGGTTATTTCTGTGTTGTTGGGTCTCCTGGCCAACCCGGTTTTTGAAGTCTCTCAATTGGCTGCCGCCCAGCTTATGGATCCTGCGCAATACATCAATGCGGTTTTGGGGGTGGTACGATGAGTTTATTTTTACTGAATGTTCTGCTGGCACTCGCCTGGAGCGCTTTAATGGGGAATTTTGAACCTCTGTATTTAATATTTGGTTTTGTTTTGGGATTTTTCATATTGTGGTTGTTTCAAAAACCACCCAGAAGACAGAAATATTTCCGGGAAGTACCGCTTGTAATTGAGTTTATTTTATTTATGGTGTGGGAGATCTTAATTTCGAATATTCGTATCACACTAACCATATTATCTCCCCGCCCGAAATTGCGACCAGCCGTGGTTGCAGTTCCCCTTGATTTAAAAAGTGAAGTCGGGATAGTCATTCTCGCCAACCTGATTACATTAACACCTGGAAGCCTCAGTCTGGATATTTCGTCTGCCAGACAATATCTTTACATACATGTTTTTGATCTGGTTGACCGGGAAAAATTTATCCATGATATCAAACACAATTATGAAAGACGCATTCGGGAGATCATCGAATGATAGTGGAAATCCTCTGGTATATGATTTTTATCTTTCTGGCGGTTGGATTTATTTCTGCATTTGTACGCCTGGCAAAAGGTCCCTATTTGCCGGATCGCATTATTTCATTAGACTTAATATCTGTTCTGGCGATAGGTTTCTTTGTGGCTTATGCTGTTTTGTACAACCAACCCAGCTTTCTGGATGTGTCCATCATCCTGGCAATCATCACATTTTTAGGGACAGTTGCCTTTGCTTATTATTTGGAAAGGCGGGTTTAGGCATGAGTGAATATTTGATTTTAGGATTATTGTTATTAGGCTCATTCCTGGCGATGGTATCCGGAATCGGGCTTTTACGGATGCCTGATCTGTTCTTACGCATGTCAGCGACAGCGAAAGCTGGCTCATTAGGAACCGGCTTGATGGTATTAGGAGCGGCCATTTTTTTTAATGAATTTGCCATCTATACCCGGGCGATTGCCTTGGTTGCTTTTCTGTTTTCCACTGCACCAGTCGCAGCTCATATGCTGGGGAGAGCGGCCTATTTTGATGGCGTCCCTTTGTGGAAAGGCACAGTTCAGGATGATTTGCACGGGCATTATAAAGTCTCAACACATAGCCTGGAAGAGGAGATTGTGCCAATTTCTGAGCAACCGGTTCTGGATCAGGAAGCAGACGATTTTGAGGTTGATGAATAAGTAATTTTTTTGAAAAAACTATCCGGAATGTTCAGGAACCAGATATCCAATGGCGCGACTGTCATCATCATTCATGAGAATCCGCATCTGGCGACCAGCCCGGTAATCACTGACCTGGATTAATCGCAACGAATCCTGTAAATTCGGTTCGAGATCAATAAATTCGGTCACATGGTTGGGGGTTTGTTCAAAGAAATCTTCATTAATTAAATTCTGGCCTTCATCCAGAGGGATGGCCAGTGGATAAATCTGCGATTCCATTAAATCCTGAAAGAAGTGGGTACCCAGAGAGGGTTCGGGAGGTAGACCAAAATGCTCGCCCGCCAGTTCCACCAGCGCGCGTGCGTTGTATATATCACCATAATCGATGGGGACGCCTAAATCGGCGTTTGAGCTACCCCAGCGTCCTGGACCAACACAGAAAAAGACCTCTCCTTCCAGCGCTCGATTCAGTTTGCCGACCGCCCTTGCCAGGTTAAATCGGTCCGTGTTGGTTGGCAAGGAAAAATAGGCTTCATGCGGCACGTAGATCACATGGGTGATTCCATGAATCTCGCCATGAGGCACGACAAAGTGTGTATCAAAGATGATGTCATCCTCAGCGATTTTCTTGGGGATTTTCACTTCAGAAGAAGCCATCAATTGTGCCTGCGGACGACATTGCACCACGCTGATGCAGATTTCCGGTTTACCTAATACCGGCTCATCGATGGAAATGGTAAATTCAACATCCACCGGCAGTTTGTAAGCATGTTCGAGGGCGGTTAGCATCTCGCGCATGGTTTCTGCAAAATCGGTGCGTTTGAGGAATTCATCAAACGTGACTACCAGGTTTTTTGGGTCACCATCGATGATACGGCTACGGATGGGTTGAAAATCACCCCCCTGGGATATTTGTGCGATGTATCGTAAAGGTTTGTATTTAGAATCGAGCACAGCATGGATTGGGAGGGTCTTAAATGCATTTTCATCCAGGTCGATTACATCCACATATTGTTGGGAATAACGACGGATTAGTTTTGGATCGGTGGATGGGCGTAGCAACGGGTGTGACAGGGCAATCACGCGCGGGTAATCATTTCCCACACGGTCCACTGCCCGGGTTCCTAAGCCCCACACCAAACGGACAAAGCCATCCTCTGCCTGAATTTGAGGTGCCCAGCGGTAGGTATTGCGGCTGAAGGCAACCCCTGCCCCATGCGGGAAATAATATTTTCCGTATTGTTGTCCCTGTACTTCCTGAATCAGGACGGCCATACGCTCGTCATAATCCTGCAATCCGCGTGCCCGCCGGTACAGCAAGGCATTGGGATTGAGGGTCGAGGCGTAAATGGTAGCAATGGCGCGGGTCAGATCACGTAAATTTTGTTCCAGAGAACCCTGGTTGGGTAGAAAAACACTGTCATATTTCCCGGCAAACGAAGTCCCAAAGTTGTCTTCCAGTTGACTGGAAGAACGCACAATCATTGGCTGTTTATCCACTTTTTCGAGGATTGCGATCAGTTTTTCCAGGATATCGGGAGGAAATTCACCCGACTGGAATTCCCGCACAATCGTCGGGTACTCTGCACGCATTTCTTCCTCGCTCTTGTATTTCTGGTCATTCCAATGTGTCAGGTCGTTGATTGTCATGAAGGTGTAAATTTCATTGGAACCGATATAGTATGATTCCGGTGGACTCATACAGGTGCTGAGATCAAACTCCTCGGTATCCGCCAGGACGCGATGAGCGAGCAACATGCCGGCAGCCTTTCCACCGATTTTACCGGCACCAATTTTTCTTCTACGGATTTCCAGCAAATCCCCCAGGGTGAACCATTCTTTTGCGATATTAATATATTGCAGTTGGTCACTGATCAGGTTACGGATCAGAACAACTTTGGCTTCCTGCATTCTGGCTTCGTAGCGCGGACGATCCTCCGGGTTGAGTTTTTCGAACATCATGGCCTGCTCGAATACGATTTCCTGGGGTGCCAATTCCGGATTGACCGAGAGGAGATAATCCTGTTGTTGAATACCCCGTTCCGAGAGCACTTCGTTGGTTAAGCGTTCAAATTCATCAAACGATACATGATGACTGAAGAGCATATCGGTTAATTGATCCCGCACCCGCTGAATTCGGGCGTCCCAGACTTCCGCATCTTCTTCGTTGTATGGGTCGCGAATCCCTTCCCGTTCCTGAGAGCGGATGGCCATTTCTCTTACGCGGGCTTCAAAAGCCTGTGGTTGAATGACTCCACGCTCGAATAACAGGCGGCGCATCCGTGCCCGAATGCGACCACTGAGAATCGGATATTGCCCGAGAGCCAGATAAATGGTTAATAATCGATCAGTTGAGTTGGAATTAGTCGCCATATCTGAATAACCCTGAAATCTGATCGAATGGTCTGCTGAATGGTTTAATTATCACAATGACCAA
>DAOUGX010000460.1:0-10600 GCA_034428855.1 Anaerolineaceae bacterium
TCTCAGCCATTACAACACCTCCTTGACAGCTTTTATAATATCTTCCACTTGTGGTAACGCCATTTGTTCCAGATCACGGTTATAAGGAAGTGGTACTTCCTTTTGAGCAACTCTCTTGATTGGAGCATCAACATAGTCAAAAGCATTTTCATAAATCTGAGAAGAAATTTCAGCACCCACACCAAAGGATTTCCATCCCTCTTCAACAATAACCGCTCGATTAGTCTTCTTAAAGGATTCAATCACTGGATCGATATCTAGTGGCCGAAGTGTTCGCAAATCAACAATTTCAGCTTCAACACCTTCTTTTGAAAGCTCCTCTGCAGCCTTCATTGAAAGTTCAAGCATCTTACTATAAGTAACAATGGTTACATCTTTACCTGGTCTTTGAATTGTCGATTTTCCTATGGGAACGACATAATCTCCATCAGGTACTTCTCCACGAACTTGATAAAGTGTCGCGTGCTCAATAAACATAATAGGATCATTTGACCTTATGGCTGCTTTTAACAATCCTTTTGCATCTGCGGGTGTTCCAGGTGCTATAACCTTCAAACCTGGAAAATGTGCAAAAACGGCATCCGGTGTTTGGGAATGCGTAGCTCCTAATTGTCGTCCTCCACCACCCACAGTCCGGATTACAAGCGGCAAAACCATTTGACCATTGAACATATAATGCATTTTGGCTGCTTCATTGACAATATGATCCATGGCTGAAAAGGCAAAATTAATCGTCATGAGCTCCGCAACCGGCCTGGCTCCTGTCATGGCTGCCCCAATGGTAGATCCAATGATGGCAGCTTCTGCAATCGGAGTATCTTTTACACGTTCGGCTCCAAAATGATCATAAAAGCCTTTGGTTACTGCGTAGGTACCGCCCCAAACCCCGACTTCTTGACCCATAATAAAAACCTTGGGATCACGTTCCATTTCTTCCCATAAAGCTTGTGAAATTGCCTGGCGCATTGTAATTTTTGCCATTGTTACCTCCCAGCTTCCACATAAATGTGCTTGAATAAATCTCCAGCAGTTGGTTCAGGACTGGACTCAGCAAATTTGACAGCTTCATCGACAATCGCAGTAGATTCATTATCTATCGAATTCAGATCATCGTCATTGGTAATATGATTGCTGATTAAGAAATTTCGATAAATACCGATTGGATCATTTTCTTGCCATTTGCGAATTTCTTCCTGTTGTCTGTAACGTTCGGGATCACCCATGGAATGACCGCGAAAACGATATGTATGCACCTCTAAAAATTGAGGTCCTGATCCATTACGAATTTCCTCGATCATATGTAAAGCTTTTTCCCGAACCTGCATAAGATCCATACCATCCACCTGATCGTTCTTCATCGCATATCCTTCAGCTTTTTGTCTGATTTCAGAAACAGCGGATGCTCTTTCGACGGCTGTACCCATACCATATTGGTTATTCTCACAAACCCACAGGACTGGAAGATTCCATACTTTAGAAAGGTTCATCGCTTCATGAAAATATCCAATATTCGTCGCACCATCACCAAACATACAAATCGTTACACCGTCCTGCTTTAGATAGACATCACCTAACGCTAAACCTGCGGCAATCGGTAAATGAGCTCCAACAATTGCATGGCCACCCCAAAAATTCTTGGTTACATCCGCCAGGTGCATGGAGCCACCTTTACCTCCGGAAACTCCTGTTGCTTTTCCAAGCAATTCTGCCATGACTTCTTTAGCGGATAATCCACAATTTATGGCCACACCATGATCTCGGTAGGCAGTTATTACTCGATCTTGGGGTTTTCGAGCGGAAATTAAACCAGTGCTGACGGCTTCCTGGCCGATATATAGGTGTAAAAAACCACCTATTTTTCCCTGCTGATATAGTTCTGCAGATCGTTCTTCCAAAATCCTTATCACAACCATTTGCTGATAAAGGTCAAGATGTTCTTTTTTTTCCATCCTTAATATTTCTCCTATCTCAGGGAATTTTGCATTTCAATATCCCCTGTATCAATCTTAGCTTATCAAGAAAAAATTATATCAAAAGTGTACAATTTCTGTTCAGCATGTACATGGATTTTACACAGGTTCGATGATTCATTAAAAAAGAAAGGTTTGGATGTAATAATCCAAACCTTTCAATTTTCTTTTGATGTTGATTACTTCGGTTGATGTTTAATTGCCGCAAGCGCAGCCGCTAAACGAGCAACAGGAACTCGGAAGGGAGAACAACTTACATAATTTTGACCAATCATGTGGCAGAATTCAATAGAATTCGGGTCTCCACCATGTTCACCACAGATGCCAACTTCCAAACCTGGTCGCACATTTCTACCTTTATTAACAGCAATTCGCATTAAATCTCCGACACCATCACGATCAATGGTTTGGAAGGGATTTTTAGGAAGAATTCCATCTTCAACATATTTCAGGAGGAAACTTCTTTCTGCGTCGTCACGACTGTATCCAAAAGTCATCTGTGTGAGATCATTGGTTCCAAATGAGAAGAATTCCGCTACTTCAGCGATTTCGTTGGCAGTGACCGCTGCCCGAGGAATTTCAATCATGGTTCCGAACTTATACTCGAATTTGACATTCTTCGCTTCCATAACATCTTTCGCAATGGCTTCCAGCCGAGGTTGGATGACATTGAGTTCGTTGACATGACCAGTTAATGGGATCATCACTTCTGGTTTTGGTTTCACACCATTTAATGCTACATTCGCGGCTGCTTCCATAATTGCACGAACCTGCATTTCAACAATTTCTGGCATTACAATGCTTAAACGAACTCCGCGTAAACCCATCATTGGATTGCTTTCATGCATAGCTTCGACTGCATGTAACAGTTTTTCCAACTCCTGAACCTCTTTGGATTCGCCTTTGCCAAGGAGATAATCTGCTACAGCTTCGACACGTTTTGTGATAATTTGGTCCTGAAGGTCTTCTGCTGCAGGTAAGAATTCATGTAAAGGTGGATCGATCAAGCGAATAATGACTGGTAATCCGTCCATTGCTGTGAACAAACCTTCAAAATCTTTTCTTTGATGAGGAAGTAACTCATTCAATGCGGCTGTACGATCCTCGCTGGTTTTTGCCAGGATCATTCTTTGCACAGAGGGTAGACGTTCCTGTTCAAAGAACATATGCTCAGTTCTACAGAGACCAATTCCTTTTGCCCCATATTGTCTGGCACGTTGCGCATCTTTTGGATAATCAGCGTTTGCCCATACCTGTAAACCAACGGTTGGGAATCCAGGACCTTCACCTTTACGAATTCCAGGTGTAGCACAAATTTCATCAGCCCATTCAAGCAGGCGTAAAAGTTCTTTTTGTTCATCCAGAGACGGTGCAAATTTATCTAATTTGCCAAGGAACACTTCTCCGGTTGTACCATCCACCGAAATCCATTCACCTTCTCTTACAACAGTCTCTCCAACATACATTAATCGTTTATCGAGGTCAATTTTTACAGACGAAGCACCAACAACACATGGAACACCAAATTGGCGTGCAACCACTGCTGCATGAGAAGTGGCTCCACCTTCGCTGGTTAAAATACCCTGAGCAGCTAACATTCCATGAACATCATCAGGTTTTGTGAATGGACGCACCATAATAACCTGCTGATGTTCTTCTTTAGCCATTATTTCTGTTTTATCTGCGTCAAAATAAACCTGACCAACTGCAGCACCTGGTGAAGCATTCACACCACTGCAGAAGAATCGACCACTTTCTTTGGCTTTATTCTTATTTTCAGCATTAAATTGCGGGTGCAATAATGTGTCAACTTGTTCTGGAGTTACTCTACTGATGGCGGTTACTTTATCGATTAATTTTTCATCCACCATTTCCACTGCAACTTTAACAGCAGCGCTGGCAGTTCGTTTACCATTTCGTGTTTGCAACATCCACAAGCGACCACGTTCAATGGTGAACTCAACATCCTGCATATCTTTGTAGTGGTTTTCAAGTTTGTTAACAATCTCGACGAATTGTTTGTACGCTTCTGGTAACGTGCTCTCCATATGTGTAATTGGATCTGTATTGCGGATACCAGCGACAACATCCTCGCCTTGTGCATTCAATAAGTAATCACCATATAATTTATTCTCACCGGTCGCAGGATTTCTGGTGAAAGCTACACCGGTACCAGAATCCCAACCCATATTTCCGAAGACCATGGTTTGAATATTGACAGCTGTACCTAAATTGTCTGGAATATCGGTTGCTCTTCGATAATCCACTGCTCTTTTTCCCATCCAGGATTTAAAGACAGCTTCAGTAGCCAATTTTAATTGTTCATATGGATCTTGTGGAAAATCAAATCCTTGTTCTTTGCGAACAACTTTTTTGAATTCTTCGGTTAAATATTTTAAATCCTCTGTGGTTAAGTCTGTATCTGCTGCAATTCCTTTTTTGGCTTTGAAACCATCGAAAACTTCCTCAAATGCTTCATCGGTGATTCCTAAAACAACAGAACCAAACATTTGAACTAATCGTCGATAGGAATCATAAACAAATCTTTCATTGTCTGTCAATGCAACCATTGCCTGAGCAGTTTCATCGTTTAAACCAATGTTCAAAACGGTATCCATCATACCAGGCATGGAGAATTTGGCACCTGATCGGCATGAAACCAATAACGGATTTTGAGCTCCACCAAAAACTTTTCCGGTTGATTTTTCAACATCTTTCATCGATGAGAGAATTTGACCCCATAAACCTTCCGGGAATTCTTTGTTGAGCTGATATGCATTACACGCTTCAGTTGTTACGGAGAAACCTGGCGGTACTGGCACACCAATTCTGGTCATATCGGCCAAATTGGCACCTTTTCCGCCCAAAAGACCACGAACACCTTCCCAATCTCCGCCTACAGCTTCTATTGCTTGGTTAATTTCGTGGAATAGATAAACCCATTTTTTTTCAGTCATTTATTCCTCCTAAAGAATAATTTTTTCGTCATATAAAACAAACCTACTGGTTTGATAAAAATCGCACTAATCGATAATTTTACCATAAAGGTAAACGTTTGTTATTTCCTGAAATTTTATTGTTCTTTTCATATTTATCAGAAGCATCATGAAAATCAATAAAATAAAATAATTACTTTACAAATTTGCTAGGATTAACCACAAAGTGCTTGTTATTGTGTAAATTATTGCCATGCAATTGATATTGTTTATTAGTTAAGGTTGCTGGAGGTTTAATGGTCAGCATTTTAGTCATTGATGACGATCCTGCCATGACAGATTTATTAAAAATAATATTATCTTCCAACCACATGGAAGTTATAGTAGCTAATGATGGCAAATCAGGACTCACCTTTCTTGAAAATTCCACACCAAACTTAATTATCCTGGATTTGTTGATGCCAGAACTTGATGGATGGAAAGTCTGTCGCACAATTAAACATGATTATCGCATTCCAATATTGATTCTGTCAGCGGTTGATAGCCCTTCAATGATTGCTGAAGCATTGGATGCTGGTGCAGATGATTATTTGATAAAACCAGTATCCAGTATTTCACTTCTTGCACACATCAATAACTTAATCCGAAGAACAACCGGTGAATTAAAGTTGTCAGAGCACAAATCAAGTTTGGAAAAACTTCGTTCATAAATGATTTAATAGTAAAATTACGTCATTAATGTTGAAATTTCGAGTACAAAGAAATCAAAAATGAGAGGTTATTGTGCAGACTTGTTCGAAATGCTTTCATATATCACCAGATAGTGAGTTGCTTTGTTTAAATTGTGGTGTTGATCTGTTGGAATATTCTCAAAATGCAATTAACCGGAAAAAATTAATTGAAAATACAAGGGTAACAGCAATTCGTATAAGCGTGGGAAAAAATGCCTGCCCTACTTGTCGATTAATGGAAGGTGTCTATACAAAAGAAACATTACCCCATTTGCCTACTGAAGGATGTTCTGGTGCAAGAGGATGTGAATGTTCATATGCACCTATCCTCGACGAAATATTTCCGTAAACCTTTACCTTTTTTAATTTTGATTGTCCTTTAGAGCCACAAGAAATTGAATCGCATCTTTGTGGCTCTTTATTTTTCCATTAATAGTTTCTGTTTTTATCCGGTTTATCCAAAAACCAATTCTTGTTCCATCGTTTATTTCAAGAATCTTTTTAATATCATGACCATTGATGAAAATTGGCGGATTAATCCACTCATCATAATGGTTGAAATATGCATCCATCAAAAATTTGCACATTTCTAAAATTCGTAAAAAACGTGGTTGATCAATGTCAAATTTATCACTGGCCAAAAATAATGCCAAAAAGGACAAACAGACTGCGATTCCAGATTGTTTACTGCGATTAAAAAATAAATATGAAAATTCAGGATTGTTGTTAATTTGATTCTGATTTAAGGCATTTTCCAAATAAAACAATCCATTGAAAAAATTATTAATCCATCGTTTTTCATTCGTAGATAAAACAAGATCTAAAGCGCCTTGATCGATAATATTTCTAAAGTATATTTCTCGGTTTTTTTCTATCTGATGAATATCCTGAAATTTCGTGTTTTTCTTAATTACACCTAAAAAAAGTACACAAAAAGATAGTAATGAATGTAAGTTTCTTTCTGGATGGACACTAACTTGAAAATAAGATGATAAATATTCTCTATATCTTCCTAAATTTAAAACAATTTCGCCTTCATAATAGTCCATGGCTCCTGCTGATTTGTATGCACCAATTATCAAATGATTAAATTGTGAGACCTTTTGGATGCTGGAAATCAGTTGATCAGTAAAAATATGTTCATCAATGAGAACATTTTCGTAAAATCCAGGTAAACATATTTTCAATAAATTCAGGTGTGCAAGTATTCGTAAAGCTTGATGTGAATTTGAGAGGGTAAAAATTCGAAACAATTCATCCCTTTTACGTTCTGAACTAACTTGATAAAGTTTTTCTGAGTTTTCTTTAATCGCATTCAACGTTTCTTTTGAAATTTTCCAACCAAATTGAACAGAAAGACGGATAGCCCTTAATATTCTGACTGGATCATTGTTTATACTATCTGGTTTGCATATTCTTAAGATTTTATCCTTAAGATCTTTTGCACCATTCATTGGATCGATAAGCTTTTCCCTATCTTCTAGATCAATCGCCATTGCATTAATAGTGAAATCACGTTGACTCAGATCATTCAGAATTTCATTTTCATGAATGGCAACAATATCAATCCACCTTTTCTTGCCAGTTTCAGATCGATAAATAATTCGAGCAGTTTGATATTTTTCATTAAGCATGAAAAATGAAGCTTGTAGTTGGTCGGCTACCTTTTTTGCGTATTCTCGAACGTTTCCAAGGTAGGAAAAATCAATATCATGAACCGGAATATTCAATAAAATATCCCGAACCATTCCACCAACCATGTAGATTTTATGTTCAGGTTTTAAGTTCTCTATAAAGATCGAAATAATATGTTCTGTTTCAATGTCAAACGAGCGGGTCATTCTTTTAACCGAGATTTATATTGAATATATTTCTCTTCGTCAACAACACCTACAAATGGTAAATTTCGATATAGATCATCCAGATCTAAACCGTATCCAAACACAAATTTATTAGAAATTGTGAAACCTACATATTTTACATTTACTTCTTGTTCTCTTCTTTCAAATTTATCCAATAGAGTGCAAACTTCCAGACTCTTTGGTCTCCTGGCTGACAAAAGCTCTAAAACTGAAGCTAAAGTATGTCCACTATCAATGATGTCTTCTACTAAAATCACATCTCGATTATGAATATCAGTATTTAGATCATGAGAAATTCGTACCTGACCACTCGATTCACGAAACCCAGAGCCGTACGATTCTACTGCCATAAATTCGATTGCATGCGGTACTTTGATGGCTCTCATCAAATCTGTGAGAAACATCACTCCCCCTCTTAGTATACAAATCAGCACCAGGCTGGATGAATTTTGGTAATCCTTAGTGATTTGAGCACCTAATTCTTGAATTCTGGTTTTTAAATCAGATTCGGAAATTAAAACTTCTGATAAAAATTCATGGTATTTTTCCATTTTTTCCTCTCATCGCCTTGGAACTTTGTGATGCAATCGACAACGAGCTTCATACATTTCTGAAGCACCAACAATAATTATGGGATCATCATAATAAGCTGGGTTTCCATTAACCAACCTTTGTGTTCGAGATGCGGGTTCTCCACATACCATACAAATAGCCTGAAGTTTATCAATATGTTCTGCTAAGGCCATAATGGTTGGCATGACTCCAAATGGTTCACCTCTAAAATCCGTGTCCAATCCCGCACAAATAACACGTTTACCACTATCCACCAATTTTTGAATAATTTCTAAAATTTCCTGGTCAAAAAACTGCACTTCATCAATCCCAACAACAGTCGTTTGTTGGTGTAACTCTTCAAAGATTTGAGTTGATTTTTCAATTGGTAACGCTTCAAATGCTGCCCCACTATGAGATGCAACTTTTGCAACTTGATAACGATTGTCAATGATTGGTTTGAAAACCTGAACCTTCTGGCGAGCTATTTCAGCTCTTCTCAGTCTTCGAATTAATTCTTCTGTTTTCCCGCAGAACATGGATCCACAAATCACTTCAAGCGAGCCAGTATGATGTTTCATTCAGACCTCTGATTAAAAATTGTAATATACATATTGTATCTAAGAAAATAAAAAAGCAGCCTTTTGCAGGCTGCTTTATGCAGATCTCGTTAAAGTTACTCAGTTGTAGCTGGTACTTGGTAACCAAGAGCTCTCAATCGTTTTTTCAAATCAATTAATGATTTTCTTCCAAAACCATCGACAGCTAAAAGTGCTTCATCACCTTTTTGGAGCAAATCAAAAATTTGTCCCACATTGGTTAATTCAGCTTTTAAGAGGGCTTCGGTTGCCCGATTACCCAATTCCAATTCGGATACAGGCCGATCCAAGGATGTCTTAGCATCTTCGCGTTCTTTTTTAGTTTCGATGTATTCCTGGCGCGCTTGCAAACGTTTGTAGAATCGATCCACCTGACCTTCAATGTCAATAATACGCTGTTGTTGACCGGTGAAGAATGGATGGCAAGCCGAACAAACTTCAGTCCTGATTTCTTTACGGGTAGAACCAGTTTTCCAAGAATTTCCACAAGCGCAGGTTACCACTGCATCCGCATAATATTTCGGATGAATATCTTTTTTCATTGTCTTTGACCTTCCTAATAAATGCTACTTCCGTTATTTCTTGTGCGAAAAAACGGGTAACAGAATTTAAAGCTGAGCTTCAGCGGGTAATACATTTACACGCTTGCGGCCATCTGGTAGAGACTCAAAAACAACGACACCTTCGATTGTTGCAAATAATGTATCATCACTACCACGACCAACATTTTGTCCGGGTTTTATCCGTGTTCCACGTTGTCGAACAAGAATGTTTCCAGAAAGTACTTTCTGACCAGCATATTTTTTTACACCAAGTCGTTGTGCATTACTGTCACGACCATTTCGACTTGATCCGCCACCTTTTTTATGTGCCATAATACCTACTCCAACTCAATTGAATTAACCATCAGACGGGTGTATTGTTGGCGATGGCCGGTCTTTACCCGAATGCGTTTCTTGGGTCGATACTTAAAGACAATAATCTTTGGACCCTTAACATGGGAAACTACTGTAGTTTTCACTTTTGCTCCAGTTATTTCAGGAGCACCGACCTTTACCTCATCACCATCGACGAACAATAAAACCTGATTTAAGTCCACGTGTTCGCCAACTTCTACGGGCAAGAGATCCACTTCAATCGCGGTCCCTTCGACGGCTTTATACTGTTTGCCGCCACTTTCAATAATTGCGTACTTCATTATCTCTCTCCATCTTCACTTCACCATGGATCCCGCGAACGTATGACGCCGAAATATGGGGAAGCTGGATTTACATTTATTTACCCCAGCAAATGCTGGGGTTAGCGTCAGATATTATAAAGGCATCGAGGAAACCTGTCAACTTCATTTTGTGAATTTCTTTAACCTTATTTTCAAAACTTAACTCATTTTCGTTGGGGGCGTAATTTTCTTAAATCTCCGTCTCGAAAAGTAATACCCTTAGCATCCAGGTCCTCAAGAAATGCTAAGGCATATTTGCGGGAAGTTTGAAAAGTATCTCTGAAATCAGCTACTGTTACTGACCCACTTTTTTCGATTTTATGTATAACCCAATTTCTCATTTCATCATAAATATTACTTAAAAAAGCGACATCATTATTCACGGCAATTAAAATGTTTGCTGATTGTAAATAATTAATAATCTCTTCGCTGAATAACTCCTTATACTCCTTCAAACCAGGGGTAGAATACGGTGTTTCTGAAAATTTTTCAATAATCAGGCTCTTTATTTTTTCTTCCTTGATAGTTAATTGTGGAATAAATCCAGATAACTTAACATAATTTCCAATCATCTCAACAAATTCTTGTTCTTTCAATATTTCCAAAACAAGACTAAACACAGAATGTTCTAATTTTAATTTGCTTTTTAATTCTTCCTTAGGAATTCCCAACCTCAAATTAAATAGGTTATGATAATTTTCTAAAATTTTTTGTATTTTATTTTTATGATC
>DAOUGX010000461.1:0-1694 GCA_034428855.1 Anaerolineaceae bacterium
TGATTGCAAATCAAGAATATCAAAGTGCCATGGTTGAATTAGAGAAAGCATTATTGCTGGCACCAGATTATTACCCGCTCTGGATAAAACAAGGAGTTTTAGCAAAGGTGATGGGAATGGATTCCCTTGCACAAACCTCTTTTGATACTGCCTTGAATTTCGCCGATAATTTGGAATTCTTTTATTACGAACGAGCAATTGTTTCCATGCAATTCGGTTCATATGACGATGTCTTAACTGACGCAGATAATCTGCTGGAAGTGAACTCGCAAAGCCCGGAAGGGTATTTGTTTCGTGGATTGGTTTTTGAAGTTCGTGGACAAAAGGATGTAGCAATGGAAGCTTTTGAGAAAGCTGCCATACTAGCAGAAGAACAAAATAAGACCCAATTGGCTGCTACCATCCGGGTGAGAATGGGAATGTTGATGCAGGATATAACCATTCCCACCCAGGAAAAATAACAACTAATTGCCTTCAGTCGTTTCTGTTGAAATCGGGCTAGAGTAATCGTCCGGTGTGAGATTAATAAATCTTTCCGCATTAAAACTCGAAATCAGATATATGTAATCGGAACCATTCCATTTTGCATAATAGTTCCCGGCAAGATCCTGATTCCCAATCACTAAATGGCCAGTTGTTGTTTCACCTGCATCATTTTTGTATTCGATTACCATTTCAGCTAAAGGATCATTTAATCCAAATTCATTCTTTTCGGATCTGGTAACAGGTTCTGTAAAACGTAAGTTGGTAAACCCGGATAGGAGTGAACTCCATTTGCTTTGATCAAATTGGGTGCCTTCTTTAATTTGTTCAGTAGTCCAATTGGACTCACTATCAGGAGTGAACGCAAAACGACCTGCTTTGTTTGAAACTTCAATTTTACTTACCGTGTTACCAGAAATTTGAAAGAGAATGGTATCAACCCAACCTGATATCTCAGGGGATAATTGAGAAGAAGTAATTGCGTTGGTCAGATAAACTTCCGGTCTGCCATCCAGACGAAAATGGATATTACTGGTGACCGGTGACGAACCAAAATAAACAACTTCCTTTTTTCCATTGATAGTTAATTCGATTTTTCGCTCAAAATTCTGGTCTGAAATTCTTAATCGTTCATGGCTTGTTTCCGATTGGGTTACCAGGCGATTATCGCGAATCGTTGCCAGTTTTTCTATCAATTGTTGAACGCTTTCGGCTGGGACAGGAAAATTATCTTGATTCGGTAGTACCCAATTTGTACCTTGTTTCTCTATTGAAACAGACTTACCGGTCGAATCACTGATTAAAATGACAGAAACAGATTCGGGTGATAGATCCGTAAAAATCAAATTATTGCGAGCTGTTACTGGTTTTTGCAGGAGAAATACTACCAGAATGAGAATAATTTGACCAGCTAAAGCTGCCAGTAAATATTTTTGCGTCTTATTCATGGGAAGTTCCCTCCTTTAATGATCCATTTGCATTTAATATGGATATTGAACCCTTTTTTCGTTTTTGTACCTGCCAATATCCATATAATCCCATCAATAATAATGCTTCCACCACGTATACACTGATCTCCCAGAAGGTTTGTTGTTCTGTTGTGAGAGGTATCAGAACCCGGGTGGCTGATCCTCGAGATCGAATAGACAATAATTCAGTATCTTCCACCGACCAATCCACAGCATTTTGTAACAATCTCAGGTTATTGACCA
>DAOUGX010000462.1:0-3124 GCA_034428855.1 Anaerolineaceae bacterium
ATTCCAAGTGGTGATATGTCACAAAAAACTACTTCAATCCCCTTTTTTATTAGTGCTTTTTTTACAGACTCTGAAAATTCTGAGCGAATTGGATAGAATTTCTCAAGAGCAATCAATGTTTCCTGTAAATCCTCCTCAAATGGAGAATTTTGAATTAACCCCACATCAGTTTGCATTTCTACATAATCGTAAGAAATTTGAAGAGATTTATTAAAAAACCATTCTGGTGTTGTCGAAAAAATCGTAAATTTCACATCATATTTTTTAGAAATTTTTTCCATGATTGCGCATGCACGCGCAGCATGACCAAACCCATGTGAACTAATAAAAAATGCGATATTCATTTGATTTTTACTAAAAAATAGAGTAAGAATGAAAGATCAATCCAACCCTGATTCTTGATGATTAAATGGCAATCGAACCGATAATCTTCTGATATTATCCTGAGATTGTTCCATGACTCGTAATACCACAACTGTCATATCATCATTAGGTTGATTTTGATCCAATCGAATCGCTTGAGAAAGCAAAGCATCAGCGATATATTGTGCGGAAGGCTCTTGTTCATCAAGATAAGCCTGTATTAATGAGCAGAAATCGATTGACTGACCAAACCTTTCTCCAGCACGCATCACCCCATCTGTGTAAAGAACTACTGTTGTTCGGGGCATCAAACTTATCTCTGTGATAGAAGGTCTGGTATTTCTTGCAAGACCGATCGGTACACTTTCACTTGATACACACTCAATCTGATCAATTTGGGAAATGAAAACAGGTGTAGGATTATTACGCGAAATTACCAAAGTCTGGGTTTGCAAATCCGCAGACAAAATATTCATGTAAACACTGCATGTCCCGCCTTTTTCCATAAATAAATGATCTGAAGCAGCCCTCGCTGCAGCTCCATCCCTCACGCCATCAGAAAGTAAACTGATGACCTTTCTGACTACCATCGATGAAATAGATTTAGCGGAAGAACCTGAAGATCGAGCATCTGCAAGCACACATGACACTCCCCCCATTGGTCGTTCAACTATCTCTAATGTATCTCCACTCTCTATCGAATCAAACTTAACTATTTTTGCAACCGCTAATTGAATTTCCATATTCATGATTTTAATATAAATATGGTCAAAATCAAAATGATTATCTATTCTTAAGTATGAGAAAACATAATTCTACATTTCTATATGGTATCCAATGAATCGAAACATTATTATTAAGCGTAAATTGAGTGTTTATAATATTTTCACTTACGATTTTTGAGTTTGATTGTCCTGTTATGTTGTAAAGGTTTCTATAGAAAACACTTATCAGATCATTTTTTGGAAAAATCACACTTAAGAGAATGATTATTTCTCCATTTTCGCGTAAAACCCTCTTACATTCACATATGAAATCTTCAGATAAAACATAATCGCTGGGGAAAGTGGAAATTACCTTGAAAAAATAATTATCTTTTAGTGGTAATTCCTTATTATCTGCCTGAATAATTCTTGGCGAAAGTGAATTGAGTCTTCCTGAGGAAATTCTCAACATTTTTTTACTTAAATCGCAACCATAAATCTGAAATCCTTTTTGAAGTAGTTCTTTTTGAAGTGCAGATGTTCCAATTCCTACCTCTAAAATTTTTTCATTTTTACTCAGAAATATTTCTATTTGTTTTGTCCAGTTGTGCCATTCACCAAAAGATACGATATAAGCAATGAAATCGTATGCCCAGGCCAATGGTCCATATAATAATTTCAAAAATATTGCTACTAATTTGGAAACCTGAAAATCCATTCGAAAATTATAATCTGCAAAATAGTACCAATATTAGATTTATTGAAATTTTTCATTATTGAGGTAGACTTTAATGGTAAGACCTCTAACCTTTGAAAGGATTTTTCTATGAATTGGGATTTGCCTGAAAAACCAGCGGAGTTAGCTGAAAAACGAATTATCAAGGCAATTTTGGATGGAGTTTTTCCAATTAATAGCTCTTTGCCTTCTGAGAGGGAATTGGCTAATCGTATTGGAGTAACACGTCCGACTCTTCGGGAGGCTTTACAAAGATTATCACGCGATGGCTGGATTGAAATCCATCAAGGAAAAACAACCAGAATAAAGGATTATTGGTCTGAAGGAAATTTAAATGTATTGTCTTCCATCTCTAAATATCCAGAATATCTCTCCCCTAATTTTGTTGAGAATTTATTGCAGATCAGGAGTTTATTATGCCCTACCTATTCGAGAATGGCAGTGGCTCACAATCCGAAAGCTGTAATTAATTATTTAGATGATGCACCGAAAGTTGATGAATCCCCTGAAACTTTTTCAGATTTTGATTTTAATTTACATCTTAAATTAACCCAGGCTTCAGGCAACCCCATGTTTACGTTAATTCTGAATGGATTTATGCATTTGTTCACAGAAAAAGCAATTTTGTATTTTCAAATTGAAGCTGCAAGAATTCATTCACGTAATTATTACCAAAATCTACGAGATTCCTTTGTAGACAATGATCCTTTGAGGGTTTTTGAACTTTCTGAAAAAGTAATGAATGAAAGTTTGGAAATTTGGAAAAACGCATCATCCAGAATTCGGAGTGAAAAATGAGTGGAGATTTAATTCTTTCTATCGATAATGGCACCCAGAGCACCAGGGCAATGATTTTTGACACGAATGGAAATCTTTTGTTCAAGTCACGAGTAGAAATTCAAAATTACTCTTCTCCACAACCAGGTCTCCTTGAACAAAATCCGGATAATTTTTGGAATTCCTTATGTGAAGCATGCCATCAGTTATGGACTATTCCGGGAGTGGACAAAAATTTAATTTCGTGTGTCACAATAACAACCCAAAGATCTACCTTAATTAACGTAGACAAAAACGGTAAACCACTTAGACCAGCAATTGTTTGGTTAGACCAAAGGCGAACCGAAGGTTTGAAACCAGTTGGAGGTTTGTGGGGATTTTTGTTTGCTGTAGCTGGAATGAGAGAGACTGTTGCTTACCTTCAAGCTGAGGCTGAGTGTAATTGGATTCGCACTCATCAACCAGAAATTTGGAATGCGACTGAAAAATTTTTATTATTATCAGGTTACTTAACATATAGAATGACAAACCAATTTTCAGATTC
>DAOUGX010000463.1:0-2964 GCA_034428855.1 Anaerolineaceae bacterium
GAACCTGGCAATCTGAAAACGAATGCCGGTGTAGTCATCGGTTCTGGTGTCGTGCTTGAAGTTGGATTGCAAAGCGAATTATTACAAAAATATCCTGATGTCAAACGGATCGGTGGATCGGATTGTTTAATCCTTTCGGGTTTTATCAGTACCCACACCCACTTATTTCAAACCTTTCTGAAAGGTGTCGGACAGGAACTCAGCCTGCGGCCATGGGTTCAAAAAGTGACCTCTCCCGCTTCCGTTGCTCTGAATCCCCAGGATGCTTATTTATCCGCAGTGGTAGGCATACTGGATGCCCTGCACTCCGGGACAACATCCATCTTTGAGTACTCCTATGCTTTTCCTAACGATCAAATATTTGAATCCATTCTTCAGGCTTTTCTGGATGCAGGCGTGCGGGGCTGGCTGGGGATTGGTGTCAATGACTCAGGAGTTGAGTTTGGGGTTCATCCGGATTTAATTTTACCGCTCGATCAGACACTAGCTCGCCTGGACCGACTGTCAGCCATGATTCGAAAGAATGGTCAGGGATTGGTGGAGCCTGCCATTGTTACCTCGAGTGTCAGAGGATTATCCGGAGAAGGAATCCGGGTGATTTCCCAATATGCACACGATCAAAAAATGATCTTCTCCATGCATGTCAATGAGTCACCGGGTGATAATGAAATCGCTTTGCAAAAGTTTGGCAAGCGTCTTCTCCCTGCACTGGCTGAACATGATGGTTTATCGGATCAATTTCTACCGGTTCATTGTGTTCAAATGGATCAGCAGGATATTTCTCTCCTTTCGGAACATGCTGTGGGTGTTTCCCATAACCCGGTGAGTAACATGTATCTGGGCTCAGGCATCTCACCCATATTAAAAATGAAACAGGCTGGGATCCCCATTTCCCTGGGTGTGGATGGCGCAGCCAGCAACAATGGTCAGGATATGCTGGAGACGCTTAAGTTTGCGGTGCTGGGTCAACGCGTTCTCCAGAAGGATAATAATTGCATGCATGCTGCGGATGCCCTTCACATGGCTACCTGTGAAGGGGCAAAGGTATTGCACGTTGAGAACCACCTGGGAAAAATAGTGCCGAATTATGCGGCTGATCTGACGGTATTGCGCTTCAATTCAGCCAAATCCACGCCTGTATATGATCCGCTCGCGACCACCGTTTTCAATAGTTCTCCAGAAAATGTCGATACCGTCTTCGCCAATGGAAAAATCATCTTCCAGCATGGTAAATCTCTCCTGCTGGATGAACAAAAAATAATTCAGGATGCTAAATTTTCCGCCAGAAATTTACTTTCCCGTGCTGAAATAGGAATGAGGTGAACCCATGATACATACTGCAATAACCATGAACCCGGAAGCAACACCACAGCAAATCCTTAAAACCATTCAAACGACAGAATCATTAGGGATCGAATCCTGCTACATTGCCGACCAGGGGTTCACCCTGGATTTATATGTAACCTTGACCGCTGCGGTATTTAACACAAAGAAAATTCGGTTAGGACCTGGCGTCACGCATCCCTACACACGACATCCGGTTGTTACCGCAGTCAGTGTAGCCAGTCTGGATCAATATTCAGGCGGACGGGCATTTCTGGGTATTGGAGCAGGTGGATCACGATCATTAGTTCCGATGCAGATTCCGAGATCAAAACCGTTACAACTTTCCAGAGAAGTGGTTGAAATTGCCAGATTATTGTGGAAGGGAGAACCGGTTACCTACGAAGGAGAATTCTTTCAGCTAAAAGACGCCCGGATTGGTTTTCCCTGCAGACCTGATATCGAAGTACATTGGGCAGCCCGTGGACCAAAAATGCTGGAACTTGGTGGAGAATTGGCGGATGTAAATTTATTGCATGGAATTCCCGATTTTGAACTGGAAAATGTCATAAAGACAGTCATCCGGGGGGCTGATAGAGCCAGGCGCTCGACCAAATTACAATACGCAGCCATGCTGGTCTATGATGATGCTTCCCGATCCATCGCACGGGCTCGTACTGTGTATCGTCTGGTGGATTCTTCAGAAGAAGTTAAAGACAAGCTGGGCTTATCCGCTGCCAGAATTGCTGAGATGAAAACACTGGTGACCACTTCCGGTCCAAAATCTGCGGCACATCTGGTGACGGATGATATTCTGGATCATTTTGTGATTGAGGGTGATGCCACAACCTGCGCTAAAACACTGAATCAGATGGTTAAACAATATGGATTAACTGGCATTACATTTGAGGTTCCAGACCCGGCAAACACCGAGAACCATCTGAAATTTATCTCTGATTTATTGAAAGATTTACGCTGAGGAGGTGAACATAAAAAAATTAAACAAGAAAATCTAATTAATAATTTCCCAAAAAACCCCAAAAACGAATTGAGACCTCTGGAGGAAAAAAGATGAACCAAAAATTTAATAAATTATTTTATGTGCTTTCTGCGCTGCTGGTGATTGTGCTATTAGTGAGTGCATGTGCCCCAGCTGCCGCACCTGCCACCGAAGAACCAGCAGCCCCTGCAGTAGAAGAACCTGCTGCCCCGGCAGTGGAAGAACCCGCTGAAGTTGAAGAACCGACTGCTGAACCCACAGTGGAACCAACCAAGCCACCGATGGACAAGGTAACATTGCGCTTATCATGGCGATGGAAGACCGAATTTGCTGCCTTAATTCTGGCGGATGATAAAGGCTTCTTTGCTGAACAGAATATCGATGTTGAAATTCTGGAAGGTAAAGGTTCTGGTGATGTGGTGCCGTTGATTGCTCAGAAGGAAGATGATTTTGGATATTTGAACCTGACAACCGTGTCCATTGGTATCAGCAAAGGTATGCCGATTAAAGTCGTCGCCGGCTTGATGGGAAAACATCCATCTGGTTTGGCATATTTTGCAGATAAACCGCTCAATGAACCAAAAGATCTCGAAGGCAAGGTGGTTGCATTGGCTCCTGGTGAAGCCTTCGCTGTTATTTAC
>DAOUGX010000464.1:0-1597 GCA_034428855.1 Anaerolineaceae bacterium
GAAAATACCTGGTAATTGATAACGTTTCTGGAATTCCTGAATGGCAGACTCTAACACCCATAAATGGCCATGATTGTTGACGATAAGTTGTTTACGGAATCCGTCATTCCAAAGTCCTAACATCACATCGATCATCATTTCACGTACAACATGTTCACGAACCATCACGGTTCCGGGCATGCCAACATGGTGATAGGGGTGGGCACCATAATTAAGTGGAGGTAAAGCCAGATTGACTGGAGCTCCACGTTTGGCGGTAAAACGACGCACACCTTCGACAATCGCGCTCACATACAATGTGTCAGCTGCGCTTGGCAGATGTTGTCCATGTAATTCTGTACAGCCCACAGGAATAAAGACAATATCGTTTTTCTTGCGATTCGCTTCTACCTGCCAGCGTGTTGTGGTCTGAATATAGGAACCGGGTTTTCCCCATTCTACCGGGGAGGGGACTCCATAATCAGCAAGGATAGCATCAATTTCTTCATCGGATGATTCCCATACTTCTTTTTTCAATCTTCCTACCGTGTTATCCTCAAAAAATAAATCGGGTAAATCGGTTGCTAAAAAACCTTCAGGTACTTTTTTCTCACTCATAACTATTCTCCTTTTTTTGAATTATTAATCTGGTAATACTTTTCCAGGGTTTAGGATATTTAAGGGATCCAACACCTGCTTTATTTTCTTTTGAATATTGACTGAATTCTCTCCAAGAGCTTTGATCATATAAGGACGTTTCAATGTGCCTACGCCATGTTCACCGGAGAGAGTTCCACCTAATTCGAGTGCAAGATCAAATTCTTCCGCTACCATCAACTCCAGCTTACGCATATGTTCAGGATCTCGCTTATCAAACAAAATATTTGGATGTAAATTTCCATCACCAGCATGACCGAAGATTACGATCGGTAATCCATATTTTTGACTGATTGCTTTTAATCGTTTCACTGCTTCTGGAATTGCACTGCGTGGAACAGTAATGTCCTCACCGAGTTTGTTGGGTGATAAACGGGCCAGAGATGGTGAAATAGAGCGTCGGGCTTTCCATAAATTTGCTCGTTCCGATTCATCTTTCGCAATCGAGATCTTTGTCGCACCGGTTTTTTTGCATATTTCTGCAATTGTCTCTATTTCTTGCTTAGTTTGTTCCAAATCAACTCCATCTGATTCGATCAATAAAAAGGCTGCTACATCTCTTGGCAAGCCAATGTGCAAAGCATCTTCGATACAATTGATTGCGGTTTGGTCCATCAATTCCAATGTGGCAGGTATTATTCCTGCCATCAGGATTTCATTGACTGTTTTACTGGCATCGGCAATACTGGAAAATTCCACCAGGGCAGTACGAGCATATTTTGGTTTGGCTGTTAGTTTTAACAAGGCTTCGGTGATGATTCCTAAAGTTCCTTCCGATCCGGTAAACAAAGATGTGAGGTCATATCCGACCACATCTTTGATCACTTTTCCTCCAGTCTTAAGAATACTTCCATCAGCCAGCACAACTGTTAGTCCGAGAACATAATCCCCGGTAACACCATATTTCAAACACCGCGGACCCCCAGCGTTGCATGCAATGTTTCCCCCAATTGTGGAATGA
>DAOUGX010000465.1:0-23373 GCA_034428855.1 Anaerolineaceae bacterium
GGAATCATCTTAACCGTTGCATTATTTTTTATTCTCGATATTCCTGGTTCCATAAAAAGGTTAATGGATACAGGAGATTTCTTAACCGTCGTATTACGAACCACATTATTTGTGGCTTTAAGAGTCCCACTAACCTTTGTTTTGGGCTTGATTCTCGCAATCATTCTGAATATCGAAGATCTTAAGGGGAAAACTTTTTTCAGAGTGATTCTATTCATACCATGGGGAGCATCTTCCGTAGCGATTTTATTAGCCTTGGTGTGGCAATTCCTCTTCAGACAACAAGGAACCATCAACCAAATTATTACGCAATTTGGTGGAGAAGGTCCTATCTGGTTGAATAATCCGATTCTTGCATTTGGAGTAGTGGTTTTAGCGGATATATGGTTTTCATACCCGTTCTTTATGGTTTCCATTCTTGGCGCTCTTCAGTCAGTTCCAGGAGAACTATATGAGGCCGCAGAAGTGGATGGAGCGGGGTGGTGGACACAATTAATGAAAATTACATTACCGCTTATTCGTCCAGCTGTTTTACCAGCAGCGGTATTGACTTCTATTACTGCTTTCCAGATGTTTGGAACTGCATTTGCGATCACTGCCGGAGGACCTCAAAGAGGTGCGGGAATACCAGGAGCAACTGAGTTCGTGATGGTTTACGCTTATAAGCAAATCTTCCAACAACAAAATTATGGGACTGCAACAGCATTCGCAGTACTTATTTTCATTATGTTATTCCTGGCAACATTGTATAGTTTGCGGGTTACTAGAATGACGAAAGGAGCATACGAATGAAAAGGAAAACTAAAAAATGGGTTCGCATATTGCAATATGCAATTCTGATAATTGCGGCAATTTATGCATTTTATCCTGTTTGGTTTGCAATTCTTGCTTCTGGTCGATTAGGAGATCGCCTGTATACTTTAAATTTACTCGGAATGTTCATTCCTACACAATGGACATTTGAAAATTATCGGGTTATGTTATTTGAACGGCCATTTCTGACCTGGATGACAAATAGTTTGAAAGTTGCTTCTATTACGACGATTGCCAGTTTAATCGTCTGTACATCTGCTGCTTTTGCGTTATCAAGATTCAGGTTTAAAGGACGGGAATTCTTTCTGGTTTTTCTGCTTGCGATCTCTACATTTCCAGGTCTATTGTCTCTAGTCGCTATAGCTCAATTATTAACAGCTTTAGGATTATATGGAAAACACCTTGGATTAATCCTCGCCTATACAGCAGGAACTCTTGTATTTTGTACATGGAACCTAAAAGGATATTTTGATACGATTCCAATTGAAATGGAAGAATCTGCAATGCTGGATGGTTGCGGACCACTTCAGGCATTTATACTCATTGCATTACCACTTGCGAGACCTGCTTTAGCGGTGACAGCAATCCTTGGGTTTATGTCTGGATGGGGAGATTTTGTTTTTGCGTCAGTTTTGGTCCCTGCTCCTGATACATTAAAATTGGCGGTTCCGGCACTTTATTCACTTGCAAATTCAATGAGTGTACCCTGGGGTTATTTTGCAGCCGGGGCTGTCATTGTTATTATCCCAACCATTATTGTGTATCTGTCCATGAACCGATATTTCGAAGGCGGTTTGACATTAGGTGGTGTTAAAGGGTAATTTCTATTCTCTTTTCGGCTCAATACTGTGTTTACCAGACCCGGCAAAATTCCCCGGGTCTGGTTTAAAAACCAAAATTTCTTTGATTAGGTGTTTATGGGAAAAATTAAATCAGCAGGCATTATTTTATTCATATTAACTTTTTTATTCAGTGCATGTACTAATATTTCTTCTCAGAGGTCATCTGAAGATATAAATCGCACTGCAACCCAAGTAATAACTCCTACACAAACTATTACTCCGAGCGTTAACACACATGAATTTCCCTGGTGGAATGATGTGGTATTTTATGAGATTTTTGTCAGAAGCTTTTATGATTCGGATGGTGATGGAAATGGTGACATTCAAGGTATCATCAGTAAACTTGATTATTTGAATGACGGAAACCCAGAGACAAAAAATGATCTTGGAATTACAGGTATCTGGCTTATGCCTGTCTTTCCGTCCACCTCTTATCACGGATATGATGTAGTTGATTATCGTGCGGTAAATACAGATTATGGTTCAATGGATGACATGAATGAATTACTTGAAGAAGCTCACAAACGAGGCATTAAGGTAATCATTGATTTTGTTATCAATCATACATCTGTTGATCATCCCTGGTTCAAGGAAGCGCGAGCGGACAAAGAATCTCAGTATAGAAATTGGTATTTATGGTCTGATGAAGATAAGACATATCTTGGACCGTGGGGACAGGACGTCTGGCATTTTAATTATGATAATTCATATTACTATGGTGTATTTTGGTCAGGGATGCCTGATTTAAATTTTAAGAACCCCGATGTTACCAATGAAGTGTATGATATTGCAGATTTTTGGCTGTCTGATATTGGAGTGGATGGATTCCGAATCGACGGAGCGTTGCATTTAATAGAAGATGGTGAGGTTCAAAAAAATACGCAGGCAACGCATACCTGGTTTAAAGAATTTTATCAACATTACAAAGAAATTAATCCTGAGGCTTTTACAGTTGGCGAAGTATGGGATTCCAATTTTCTAGCTGTTAAATATGTTAAGGAAAAAGAATTTGACCTTGTTTTTGATTTTGAACAATCAGAAGCATTGATGGAAGGAGTTATGGGCTCTGATGGACAGCGAGTATTGAATGCATTGGAATTTAATTATGAGTTATACCCAAAATTTCAAAAAGCGAACTTCCTCACCAACCATGATATGAATCGTGTTATGCATGTGTTTCAAGGGGACGAAAATAAAGCGAAGATCGCGGCTGTGCTACTTTTATCAGCACCTGGTGTTCCATTTATCTATTATGGTGAGGAAATTGGAATGGTGGGGTCAAAACCGGACGAAAATATTCGATTACCGATGCAATGGGATGGAAATTCAAATGCGGGTTTTACAACAGGTGTCCCATGGAGAGCTGGCAACCCTAATTTTTCTGATTGGAATGTAGATGTATTATCGAAACAGGATAATTCTTTATTAAATTTATATCGCCAATTAATTCACTTAAGAAATGAAACATCTGCCTTAAGAGTTGGAGAATTTCAAAAATTAACGACCAATGATAGAAATGTTGTTGCATTTTCGCGAATATTGGATAATGAAAAAATATTGGTTCTCATAAATCTAGGAAAAGAACCGAAAGAAGTTACCGTTGAACTTCCCAGGGAGTCATTTAACAGCGGTAATTATTCAGTGAATTCACTTTTGGAAAATAAAATATATTCTTCACTTTCAATTGTTGAGGGAGATAATCCAACAATTTATCAGCCAAAACCCTCAATGAATGGCTCGGAATACTTAATTTTAAAAATCACACCATAAATATGGAAGATCGAATTTTAAATTTACCAAAATTACCAAAATGGTGGAACAGGAAAGTATCCATTCTGTTAATTGTGTTATTAAGCATCGTACTTCATGCATGGACAGTCTGGCAATTACCTCAGGATTATGACGAACCTGTTTACCTGAAAGTTGCTTCCGATTATGCAAAATTAATCAAACAAAATGATATTAATGGGCTTCTAAATTATGATGAAAATCAAGAACACCCCGCTTTCGTAAAACTCATTTATTGCGTTCCTTATCTAATTTTTCAACAACAGTATGTTTCATCCTTTTATTTATTTTTCAACAGATCTATTTCAGCAATATTTGGTATATTGACTGTTTTTATTGTCGCACTAATAAATCCATGGGCAGGATTCCTTTTTTCGTTGCATTCCATGACTCTAAAATATACATCGCAAGTGTATTTGGAGGCAATTCCACAATTCTTTATGGTTTTGAGTATATTTGCTTTATTAAAGAGTGAAAAACGTGGAAAATGGTGGTTTTACCTTTCAGCTGTGTCAGTAGGGTTGATTGCAGCAAGTAAGTACCCTTATTTATTAATCATTTTCGTTTTAGGGTATATCTGGTTGAATTTTGAAAATAAGAGATTGTCTGACGGTGTGAAATTTGTTTTAATTTCACTCTTAACTTTTTTATTATTCAATATCTCATTGTGGATGGATCCGGTAAATAAATTAATTGCTAGCTTTATGTTTCATGGCTTGTATTCTCAATCTTCGCATGTCCAATCATATGCTTACTCTTGGTACCAACCACTCGTTTATATATCTACCAGTGTTCAATGGCATCCTCAAGTTTTTTTCTTTTTCACGAGTGATGAATTTGTCTTTTATGTCACGATTTTTGGACTCTGGTTTGAAATAAAAGAGAGAAAATGGACTGCTGTGTGGTTGTTTTTAGGGTTATTGGTTTTACTTATTTGGCCAACCAAATGGCCACAATACACTTTGATCATTACACCAGTATTAGCGATCATCGCCGGAAATGCAATTACCAGAGGCTGGAATTGGATTAAACCTCGGGATGATTATTGGAATTATTTGGAAGCAATGCTTCCTAAGCCGCCAAAAGTTACCTGGTGGATCATAGGAATTTTTATTGTTATTTTGACAGTTGGGAAAGTTGGTTATGAGTATCAGCTCGCAATTGCTCGAGTTGGATGGAATAGTTTTGATACATCGAATTCGCCCCTTCGAAGTAATGTTGTAAATGAAATTGTCGCTGGAAAAAATGATGAAATCCTTTTAGCCACGAATAATGGGCTAGAAATTTGGCAAATAGAAAATGAAAATTTATGGGGCGGTGGAGTCCAACAGTTTGATACTACAAATTCTCCTCTTCAAAGCAATCGAATTACTGCTATCCAATATGAATCAAATAAAGAAACTTATTGGATTGGTACTGAAGAAGGAATTGCCAGTTTTAATGGCAAACAATGGGTTCTGTTTGATTCGCAGGAAATGGGTTGTAATCTTTGCCTGGTAAATGATATTTTTATTGATCAAGAAAATTTGATTTGGACTGGATTAAATGATGGTATTTATTTCTACGATCAAAAGGAATGGACAAAATTAATCGACCCTGAAAGAAAATTGGCAAATGAAATTGTTTTAACCATCGCGAGAAGAAATAATGATAAAGAAGATCAATTATGGGTTGGAACAATAAATGGAATATCTATATATGATTTTGTAAACAATCAATGGACACACGAAAATTGGTCGGATAATTATTTTGGTTGGGGAGGAGTCCTCGACCTGAACATTTTAGATGACAACAGTATTATTGCGAATACTTCTGGTGGCGGTATTGGTATTTATCAGACTGGTTGGACATTTTATAAAAATTCAAATTCTCCATTTATCAGTAACATTGTCAATACTTCTGTTCAGGAATATAAGGGTTCATTATGGTTTGGTTTTGCTTATTCCACCGAACCTGGAGGTTATTTAATGAGATTGGACAAAGATAATCAATGGCATAAATACTTTTCTAACACATCTGGATATCAGGAAGGAGAGCCATTGGATTTATTTATAGATAATAGTGGAAGACTTTGGGTTGCAACGAATGGAACGGGAATTCAAACATTTTTTAAAGAAGAAAATTCAGGAGATTAGCTATGAAACGAATAATTGATATTTTAAGAATTTGTATTGTTTTTTCATTTTTTTTGGTTTCATGTGCTACAGGAAATAATCAAGAAAAAATCACTGAACCAACAGAATTGGTAAAGGTTGAAATACCGACAACTGAATCGATTGTCAAAAGTGAAGAACCAGAGGATGTTCTTTATCTTAATCTGATATGGCATCAACACCAACCGCTTTATTACAAAAATGAGGATGGAGTATATACCAGACCTTGGGTACGAGTGCATGCAACCAAAGATTATTATGACATGGCATCGATACTTGAAAATTATCCTGAAGTCCACCTTACTTTTAACTTAACCCCGGTTCTCATAAAACAACTTGATGATTTTTCAAAAAATGGGGCGACTGATCTTTATTGGGAATATGCAATGATTCCAGCAGAACAACTTTCCATGGAACAAAAAGAATTCATATTAACCAGGTTTTTTGATGCGAATAGCGAAAACATGATTGGTAGGTTCCCAAGGTATAAAGAATTGTTGGATAAACGAGGTGGTGGATCGAAAGAAGAGATTGAAGTTGCCATTAATAATTTCACAGCATCTGATTTTAGAGATTTACAAATTTGGTTCAATCTTGCCTGGTTTGACCCAGATTTTTTGGATGTAAATCCATTAAAAATACTCGTCGAAAAACAACAGAATTTTTCTGAAAGCGACAAGGAAATTTTATTTTCTGAAGCAGTGAGAGTGATGAATGAAATTATTACAATTCATAAAAAATTACAGGATAATGGTCAGATTGAGGTTATAACAACACCATATGCTCATCCAATTTTGCCTTTAATTATAGATTCCACATTAGCGGGAGTAGGGAACCCTACCACTGATTTACCAACCAAATTTAGTTTTCCACAAGATGCGGTAGCGCATCTGGAAAAAAGTGTTGAAATCTATAAAGAACAATATGGAAAAGCTCCGCGAGGTCTTTGGCCTGGTGAAGGTTCTGTTGCGCAAATGATGGTTCCATTTGTGATTAAAGCAGGTTATGAGTGGATGGCTACAGGTGAACCTGTTCTGGCAAAATCACTTGGAATTAATTCTTTTACGCGGGATGCCAAAGAAACAGTGAAAGAAGCGGATTTATTGTACAGGCCATATTATGTGAAAAATCAGAGTGGCGACAAATTAGCTGTTTTTTTCCGTGATGGCAATTTTTCTGACAAAATTGGTTTTACATACTCCGGATTATCCGGAGCAGGAGCTGCAAAGGATCTGATAACGCGGCTTGAAAATGTCCGGCAACAGCTTAAAAATGATGGTTCTGTCGGGCCACACATTGTTACGATTGTTGTTGATGGAGAGAATGCATGGGAATATTATGAAAATGATGGAAAGGAATTTTTCCATTCTTTGTATCAGGCATTATCAGAAAGTAAAACGATTAAAACCATTACCCCTTCGAATTATTTGGAAAAATTTCCAGAGCAAAGAGAAATTGAAGATTTGTTTCCTGGAGCCTGGTTCAGTCCTAACTATGATACATGGATTGGAGAAGCAGAGGAAAATCAGGCTTGGGAATATTTACGCCAAACGCGTGATATATTAGCTAAGTATGATATATCGAAAGTCAGAAAAGCATCGGAGACAGATATCGCGTTAGCACAGGATTATATGTACCTGGCGGAAGGCTCGGATTGGTTTTGGTGGTATGGAGCGGATCAGGATTCAGGCCAGGATGTATATTTTGATGAAGGTTTTAGAGCTCTTTTAAGAAATGTTTTCCTTTCTTTAGGGGAACCAGTCCCAACATTTGTTGATGTTCCAATCATCCAAGCAAGACCGATATCAGCGGACTCACCGGTGACAGGCTTGAGTTCACCCGTTATCGATGGAAAAGAAGATGGCAATGAATGGGGAAGCGCTGGTTCTTATCTGGGAGAAGATGGTGGTTCAATTAAAAGTGTTAAATTTACACAGGATGAAAAGAATTTATATTTTTTAATTTCCTCAGATATATTCTCAGAGGTGAGCAAGTTAGGTCTTTTCATCAAATCTCCAAGAGGAACATTTACTGGATATCCATTCACAAATTCACCAGATAAAGAAAAAATATTATTAGGAAGTACTTTTACTCATCTTATTGAATGGACAAGAGATAAAGTTCAATTCTTTTCTTCCAAGCAAGAAGGTTGGAATTTAGAAGAAACAAATATCGCGGATGCAGAATATGAAGAAAGTCTGGAGATAGCTGTTCCTTTAAGTATCCTGGGTGAATTGGAGACAGGGGATGAGGTTCAATTTATTGTTTTTGATTACTCATCAAATTCAAGAATTCCTGAAATTGGACCCGGTCAAATAATAATTCCTGACTTAGGTTTATCTACAGTAGTACTAGAAATTTCTGACCCGGAGAATGATGATTTTGGTCCTGGGACGTACACTTACCCGACTGACAGTGTTTTTCCAGGAAAAGCGTATGATTTAAAAACATTTCGCGTAGCCTACGATGATAATAATATTATTTTCAAATTTGAATTATTTGGTCCAATTCCAAATCCGTGGGGTTCACCTAATAATCTTGCCATACAAACGTTCGACATTTATATAGATACAGATCCTGGAAGTGGCACCGGCGCAAGAAAATTTTTGCCTGGAAGAAATTTATCATTGTCATCTGAAAATGGTTGGGATTATGCAATTTGGGTTGAAGGATGGACACCACAAATACTTAGTCCGGACCCAGTGTCTTTAGATCCGAAAGAACTATCAACTGCAGATTTTAAGATCATTGTTGATCCCTCAGGGAGAAGTGTAACCGTTCGGGTAGCGAAAACTGTTTTTGGGTCAGGTGATCCTAATAATTGGGGATACGCAGCAATACTTATGGGGCAGGAAGGGTATCCGTCCTCAGGTGTATGGAGAATCCGAGATGTTGAAGTAAATGCTGCCCAGTGGAGATTTGGTGGTGCAGGAAATTCTACGAACCATACCCGTGTGATTGATATGATCTGGCCAGATGGTGAAGAATTGACCCAGGTAGATATGTTATCGAATTTTACTTCTAGTAACGCTCCTGCAGACCAGTTAGGACCAGACGATTATGCAATCATAGAATTGCTAATTCCTTAAAGAAGTATGTGATCAAGAAATTTGAATTAACATATTTACAAATATTGAATATGGTAAGATATTTGTTCACTTTTATGATGGGATGGAGATTTTATGCGAGTTGTTAAGTTTGTTCAACCACGAGGCACCATTGAAGTAGTTCTACCGGACAAAAGAGTATTGGAAGCTGATAGAAATTCAACGCTTGAGGAAATTTTACAAATTTTACCTGAGTGGAAGAATCCTCCAATTGTCGGTGCTATTGTCAATGGCCAATTGAGGGAATTAACTCATCCAATAAAAATGGACTCAGAGGTAAAACCATTAAGCATGTCTGACGCCGACGGAGCACGCATATATCGGCGTTCATTAACATTTTTATTAGAAGTTGCATTTCAAAGTATTTTTACAGATGCAACGTTAACGATTGATCACGCTGTCGCATCTGGAGGTTACTACTGTCAAATTGAATGTATTGATGATTTTACCAATGCGGATATGGACCAACTTGATAGAAAAATGCGTGAGTTGGTAATAGCAGATCTTAAATTTGAGAGGGCTGAAGTTCCTTTATCCGAAGCTGTGGAATATTTTAGGCAAAAGAAACAATTTGATAAGGTAAGATTATTGAAATACCGAACAAAGCAACATCTGGTTCTTTATCAACTCGGCGATCATAAAGATTATCATCATGGCTATATGGTTCCATCCACTGGTTATTTAAATTGTTTTAAATTAATCTGGATGTCTCATAAATCCTTCATTTTGCAATACCCTCGTCGAAGATCTCCAATGATCCTGGAAAAAATTCCTGAGAATCAACAATTATTAGACACTTTTCGACAATACGGTTCCTGGTTAAAAAGATTAGGAGTTGATAATGTCGGTGCTTTAAATGATGCAATTCAGGAGAATAGAGTTCGTGAATTAATTTTAGTTTCAGAAGCGTTACATGAGATGAGAATTGCTGAGATTGCTCGTCGAATTTCGTCAGACTCCAAAAATGTTAGGATTGTATTGATTGCCGGTCCGAGCTCTTCAGGTAAAACCACATTTTCAAAACGATTATCAGTACAATTATTGGCGCAAGGTATCACTCCATTTCCCCTTGAGATGGACAATTATTTTGTTGATCGAGAATTAACCCCAAAGGATGAAAATGGAGAGTATGATTTTGAATCAATCGATGCACTCAACAGAACACTTTTAGAAGACCATTTAACAAGATTGGTGAATGGAGAAGAAGTTACTCTGCCAAAATTTAATTTTAAGCTGGGTAAAAGTGATGCGGGTGAAAAAGTACAATTAGAACCTGGTCAAATTATTCTGGTAGAAGGAATTCATGGACTTAACCCTAAACTGTTAGAGAAAATTCCTACGGATAAAACTTTTAGAATTTATATTTCCTGCCTCACGCAGCTTAATCTGGATCGTCACAATAGAATTTCTACAACTGACACCCGATTAATCAGGAGAATTGTGAGAGATGCGCGAGAAAGAGGGTATTCAGCGAATGATACGATTAAACGTTGGGAATCTGTTGGCGTTGGAGAAAAGCGGAACATATTTCCATATCAGGATAATGCTGATGAAGTTATGAATTCGGCACTCGTTTATGAACTTTCTGCCTTACGGCCATTTGTAGAACCATTATTAAGACAGGTACAATTTGGGACTTATGAATATGTTGAAGCAAAAAGAATCTTATCATTTTTGGAGTGGTTCCTGCCTATCAACACAGAAATGATCCCAGACAATTCAATTCTACAAGAATTTCTTGGAGCCTCGATTCTTAAAGATTTCAAACTGTGGAATTCCAATCACTCTGAATAACAAAAGATGGGTTATCAAAATTCCAGATAACCCATCTTTTACATTTATTGATTTTCCAGGTTAGCAAATCGATTCTTTTATTGTTTCAGCTAATCTTTTAATTCCAATTCTAATCATTTCCGGTTTAGCGTTAGAGAAATTTAAACGCATTGTATTCTGACCACCACCATTGGGGAAGAAAGATCCTCCTGGAACAAATGCTACTTTTCTGGCAACAGCATTCATTAATAATTCCTGAGAATTACATTTATCGGGTAATGAAGCCCACAAGAAGAGACCTCCCTGAGGTTTGGTCCATTTAACTCCTTCAGGCATGTGTTTTTCCAATTCCTCCAACATGATATCTCTACGTTCACGATAGACAGAATTAATTTTCTTTATGTGCTCATCAATAAACCCCTTACGGCTTACTTCAAATGCCACGATTTGATTAAATGTTGAAGTGTGCAGGTCAGCACCTTGTTTTGCCATGACCAATTTCTGGATGATTTCTGGTGTAGCGACCACCCACGCTAAACGAATTCCTGGTGCTAAAATTTTTGAGAAAGTGCTTAAATAGATCACATTACCGTGATATGTTTCATTATTTCCATGTAACTGATCGTCGAGATATTCCACCGTGGGTATGTGTTTGCCTTCAAATCTTAGTTGTCCATAGGGATCATCTTCAATAATGGGAACCCCATATCTATCGGCCAGTTCAACCAATTTTTGGCGCCGTTCGAGTGGTATTGTTACACCGGTAGGATTTTGGAAATTTGGAAGAACATACATGAATTTCGGTCCTGCTCTTAATGCCATTTCCAGTTTATCGACCTGAATTCCAAAATCATCTGATGGGACTGTTACATATTGAGCGTTGTAAGTATTCCAGGCTTGTAAAGCACCCAGGTAAGTTGGTGTCTCAACCAGAATTCGATCGCCAGGATTGATAAAAATCTTACCAATCAAATCCAATGCTTGTTGTGAGCCATTGGTGATCATAATGTTGTCTGCGGTGACTTTTATTCCATATTGGTTGGTGTGTCGAGAAATCATTTCTCGTAATGGCAAATATCCATCTGTGGTCCCGTATTGCAAAGCTTCTGGTCCATGTTCATCCAACACACGGATACAAGCCTCTTTGAATTCTTGAACGGGAAATATTTCTGGGGCAGGCATTCCACCTGCAAATGATATTACATCTGGCATCTGTGTGATCTTCAGTAACTCACGTATGGCCGAACCTTTCATCGATTGAGTTCGTAGAGCGTACCGGTCATCCCATAAAGTCTGCATTTTTCACTCCTTTTATTGACACAATTTATATAAAAAAGGGATGGTTGAAAACCATCCCTTTTGGACTTAAAGTTTCGCAAATCTTGTAACAATAATCGCTGGCGAGGGAAGTTTCACCCGATCACCCTGAGATAATTCATTGGGCATTTTACCAATATTATCTGGTGCACCTTGGTATATGAAAATTGGTGCTCCATCTTCATTTGCTTTTTCTTCAATATAAGCCTGTCCAGTCAGAAAGCCTTCAGAATCAATGGCACAGCTAGTAACTACTCCAATTACTTTGCCTTTTTTATCAATTACAGGATCATTGTTGTGTGCCATTCTGACGCCTTTTTCCTGGAATCTGAAACGAACAACAATACCTTTTCGTTTCGCTTCTCTGGCAAGATATGCATCGCGGCCAATGAACCAGGGTTTATAGGTTTTTACAAAACTACCAAAGTTTGCTTCAGCGACACCCAAACCTAGTTCTCCTCCCATTTCGTGACCATATAACGGCAAACCTGCTTCAGTTCTCAAAGAGTCTCTAGCCCCCAAACCACAAGGTTTGAGACCGTATGATTCTCCAGCTTTCATTAAAGCATCCCAAAATGCTGGGGCATGATCAGGGTGAACGAAGAGCTCAAAAGCCATTTTTTCGCCAGTATAACCGGTTCTTGAAACGACGAGATCAAATTCTCCCACAATTGCTTCACATAATTCTGTACGTTTCAATTTCATAATTCGTTTTCTGGTTGCAGGGTCCACACCAAGGGCTAGTAGAATATCTCTGGATTTTGGACCCTGTAATGCTATATCCACTCGCATTTCTGCACCAGCAGATCTATCCCTCAGGTTTCTCAAATTGACATTTTTACCAAAGGTAGTTGCACCAGGTCGAGTGGAATCTACCATCACATTTCCATTTTTTACTGCATTTAACCACGCCCAATCTTTATCATCATTTGAGGCATTAACTACGACCAAGTAAATTTCTTTTTGTCGTCTATACACCAAAAGGTCATCAATTACATTTGAATCTGTATCCAGGAAATGTGTATAACAGGATTCTCCAATTTCCAGTGCAGCAATATCATTTGCACAAACACTGTCTAAAAATGTAACTGCATCCGGGCCTTCTGCTTGATAAACACCCATATGTGAGACGTCGAACAAGCCTGCGGCTTTTCTGGTAGCTAAATGTTCCTCAGTAACAGATGAGTACCAGACTGGCATTTCCCAGCCTGCAAATGGGATGATTTTTGCGCCTAATTTAACATGATTTTCATAGAGGGAAGTACGTTTGAGTTGGTCAGGTTCCTTTTCAACCCAATTGAATTTCGGTTTCGATGTGGAATGACTTTCAATCGCTGAGTGACCAATAAAATATGGTTTGCGAACCAAAATTTCTGATTGATCAATTTCCAATTTTGAAACGAGTTTTGATTCTTTTATTATCATTGGACCAGGCAATCGACGATGGAGATCTTTGTCAAAAAATACATAGGCATCAGACAAATCTCGTAACCAGGTTGCAGCCAGATTCCCTTTTGAAACCTCGGTTGTGAATCGGTAGTGGTCCGGACTAACGTAGGTAATAATTCCATTTACCAATTCACCATCCACCATCAAATAAGTATTTTGTTCTTCTCCTGGTTTTAATGATTCCACATCACTCGCGAATACATAATTTGTGAAATGTCGAATGCCATTCCCACTCAAATCATAAGCAATTTTTCCATCAATTCCTTTTGGAAATTCATCAAGGTAGAAGAAATGTGGGTAACCATGCTGAGACATTTCAGGATCGACCCCGGCTTTTTCAACCAGTTTTCGTACTCGTATTTTTGCTTCTTCCAAAACTTTAAAATTGATTTTTGCTCGTTGAACAGGACCTTTACGGGAATCGATGGTGTATGGGGTGATAGCAAATAATACGTCCGCAATAATATCCGCGACCAGAACCATATCAATTTCATCCAAACCGCGTTGAGTCATCCATGGGGTTCCATATCGTACACCAGAGGCTTTTAATGCAGTCGTATCTCCTGGAATTGTATTTCTATTCATGACTAAACCGACGATATCCAGAATTCTTGCTGCAAGATCTCCGGATAATGATGTTCCATCAGGGCCTTTGATTGAGCTTACGTCGATGTTACCTAAATGTGTATTTGTTCCATTGAAGGGTATCCGTAAACCACGTTCTCTTAAATGATTGGTTAATACCTGACAATTTTTAACAATCTGTTCCTGTAATTTCTTGAATTCATTGGTTTTAGCTAGTTTAAAAGTGGTGGCAAGTGCAGCTATAGCATGCATATGTGGTCCACCCTGTTCACCAGGAAAAACACCGCGTTCAATTTTCTTTGCTAAAGTTGCATTATCGGTAATGATACAAGCACCTCGTGGTCCACAAAGTGTTTTATGGGTGGTAAAACTGATCACATGGGCAAATCCAACCGGACTTGGAACGACACCTGCTGCAATGAGTCCGGCAATATGGGATACATCGGCTAACAAAAAAGCACCAACTGAATCAGCAATTTCGCGGAATTTTTTCCAATCCGGTACAAATGGATAGGATGAATACCCAGCAATAATTATTTTTGGTTTGTGTTCTGTAGCTAAGGCAGCGACCTGATCATAGTTGATTTGCTCAGTCTCTGGATCCACTGTGTAATGAATAACTTTAAAGAGTTTTCCTGAACGATTGACTGCCGAACCGTGAGTGAGGTGACCCCCATGAAGTAAATCCATGCCCATGATAGTGTCACCTGTATTGATTAAATGATAGACAGCGTTATTTGCTGGAGCACCAGAAAGTGGTTGGACATTCACAAAAAGACTATCTGCCGATACTCCATTCGCAGCAAAGACTTCTGCACAACGACGAGCAGCCAGTGATTCGATAATATCAGCATATTCAACACCTTTGTAATAGCGTGGATCTGAATAACGTCGATAATATGCTAATTGTTCATCATAATCAAGAATTTCCTGTTCAGACATTAATCGCATACGCTCATCAGGGTAACCCTCAGCGTAAATATTTTGAAATACCGAACCTAATGCGTCACGAACTGCTACTGGTGCTGTACTTTCGCTCGGGATCAGGATTAACTTTCGATTTTGGCGTTCATTTTCAATCTGAATCAATTCTTCAACATCCGGATCTAATTCACTGAGTTTGCCACGAAATAGAAAATCAGTCATTTTTTTGCTCCTATGAAATAATATTTGATTAGTAATCCAATTAATTATAATCCTTGGATCATAATAATGAGGTATTTATTCTCTCTCATATTGTAGAAAACCAAAGGCTTATGGTCAAGTAAAGTTTGTAATCTAATTTAATTTAATATTGTTCGTCTTTTGGGATTATCTTTTAAATGTGTTGTAAAATCCAATCTAAAATAAACTGAAAGACCTGTTCCTGTTCATATTCATTATGTAGCTCGTGGTATAAGTCTGGTAATAACTTGAATGTTATCCATTTATCAGACACTTTTGATGCAAACAATTTTGTTTTTTCCAGATCGACTATGTGGTCTTTCTCGCCTTGTAAAAGTAAAAGAGGTAATCGAAAGTCTTTTGCATTTTCTAAGATCCAATCTCCGTTTGCAAATAAATCCATTGCCAATTTTGCAGAAATCATTGGGTGAACTAAAGGATCTTCCTGATAATTTTTAATTACCTGGGGGTTATGTGATAAATTTTGCACGTCCAATCCATTATCCATAGTCATTGATGGAACAATTGACTTTAAAATTTTTGCGGCTATTAATTTTGCAGGTGGAACCGGTTCACCAGTTCCCAACCCGGGACTGGTTGAAATCACACCTTTTATTTGTGGTTGTCTTTTCAAGACATAATACAAGACCATATTTCCACCCATGGAATGCCCATATAGGAAAACCGGAATGTTTGAAAATTCTTGATTCACCAGTTTGAGTATCGTGTCTATATCATCCATAAATTCCTCAGAGGAACCAATATGCCCTCTTTTCCCTGAACTTTTACCATGACCACGAAGATCAAATCCAAAAACATTTACGAGGTTCTGGTTAAAATAATCAGCTACATGTTCATACCGACCAATATGTTCTCCAAGTCCATGGACGAGGACAATAATTGCTTTGGGATATCCATCGATAATCCATTTCTGTGCATGAATTTTTTCACCTTTTTTGGACTTCCAATCTATCTGAATACTGGATGCCATATTATCTCTCCTTCTAAATAATTAAAAATACTTGATATATGTCAGATTTGACCAATGGGTAAGAGCTCATTTATTATTAACTATATTTTTAATAGTAAAAAATGCATAATAAAAAAGTCATGCAATGAGATCCAACCAGGAAGAAACAAAGGTTATTATTTATACAATTTTAAAAACGCCTTGCTAAACTAGATATCAGTCAAAGAAACAAACCGAGGACTTAAAAAATGAGCCAAGATGTAAATATGAGAATGAAAGCGATGAGACAAAAAGGTTGTTTATTCACTGGAGTATTTGTCATATCAATTATTTGGATTGTTGGCGCAACAATTGCTGCGCAATTGATGATGTGGGTTATGGAACAATCGATTTTTGAAGCATCATTTCTTTTTCCTGATCTTCGATGGTTAATCATAGCAGCCTATATCAGTATCGTGGGTTTACCAATATTAATGGTTCGTTTCATTCTAAATAATGAGGTCACGAATGTAATATTTCAATTCTGGGCGACCATAAACTTTCTTGGTTTATTCTTAATTCCTGGCAGATTATTTGAAATCCATGATGCCTTTTTTGTTAGTTTGGTTCAATTGATCGGTTTATTAATTTACCTGATTATTTATACTTTTTTCTTAAAAAGACGTAACATCTTCATACGCTGGAAAGAAAAATCAAATACTTTAGTCATAACAGTATTAATGAGCGGATTGGTTTCCATTCCATGGGTGCTATGGGGAGCGATTGGTTCTCCTTTGGATCTTGTGCTGAACTTAATAATAAGCTTACTTTCTGGTTATTTTCTTACCATTACTATCTCCCAATTAATTGCGGGGCTTTTTCCTGAAGGGAAGAGGATTGAACCTGCTGGTAAATTATTTTTTGGATTGATTGTACTGGTTGGACTATTAATTTTTTCAACTGTTCTGGGACAAAATGGTCAGCAATGGATGTTGGTTTTTACTCTTCCACTTTCTGCCTGGATTTTGGCTGGTTTACTTTCTGACGAAATTAATAAAACGAAAACCTTTTTAAGTTACTGGTTTTTACTTGCAGTACTTATTTCGTTACCTTTGATTTGGTTTGATCCGGATGAGTTATCCTTATTGATTGGGTCAGAAAAGGGAGAAATTCTTTCCTGGGTAAATCAAGCAATTTCATATTCTGTAGTTATATTAATTTTGTGCACAGCGATTACAGGATTTTTGAGAAAAAAATTGGAGTCGCTGAAACCTGGAATAACTATAATGGGTATTGCAGTATTTTCATGGATAGTTGTATTAACAATTTATTTTACATTAGGACAACCAGGGTTTTTTGGTGAGTCGATTTTTGTAATTATGAAAGATCAGCCGGATTTGAGTGGTGTAAATTCCATTGACAATATTTCAGATAAAAAAGTATATATATATGAAACATCCACTGCTATTTCATTGCAATCTCAAAAAGAATTAGTTGATATTTTAAAGAAATTTCGTTTAGATTATGAACCTTATTATCTGGTTAATGCCATTGAAGTAAAAGCTGGTCCGATTTGGAAATTGATTATTCAATCAAGAAAAGACGTTGACAGAGTTCTAGATAATCCAAATTTACGACCACTGCCTGAAGAAATACCAACCAATTTCGGAGATCAGGTTTCGGTTGATGGAGACTTATGGAATTTAAAAATGATTGAAGTCGATAAGGTCTGGGAGGAATTTGGTGTAAAAGGGGCGGGTATCGTAATAGGTCAGGCTGATTCTGGTGTTGACGGAAACCATCCTGCATTACGAGAACAATATATTGGATCTAAAGAAACAGGGGATTTCACCTGGTTTGATCCCTGGTTTCACACCAGTTTTCCAAGTGATATAAGTGGTCATGGAACTCATACTTTAGGTACCATCCTTGGTAAAAATGTGGGAGTGGCACCTGAAGCGAAGTGGATAGGATGCGTCAACCTGGGAAGAAATCTCGGGAATCCAGGTGACTATCTTGCGTGTATGCAATTTTTATTTGCACCTTTTCCAGAAAATGGCAATCCTATGAAAGATGGGAGACCTGATAGGGGTGCAGATATTTTAAATAATTCATGGGGTTGTCCTGAAATGGAAGGATGTGATCCGAACGTGTTCAACCAGGCTGTTAACGCATTGAGACTGGCTGGAATTTTTGTTGTTTCATCTGCCGGAAACAATGGATACTATGGTTGTGAAAGTATCACCGACCCAATTGCTATCTATGATTCGGTATTTACAGTGGGTGCGATTGACATCCTTGGCGAAATAGCTCCATTTTCCAGCATGGGTCCAGTCACAGTCGATCAATCAGGAAGAATCAAACCTGATTTAGTTGCTCCAGGTGTGGATATTTTATCCACAATGCCGAATGCAAGCTACTCTGAGTTGAGTGGAACATCGATGGCTGGACCACATGTAGCTGGAACTATAGCATTGATGTGGAGCGCTAATCCAAATTTGAGAGGTCAAGTTGAATTAACGGAAGAAATTTTGACAAAAACAGCCTCACCGTACGTAGGATCAATTCCTGCCTGTGCAAATTCAAATGCTTTGCCGAACGTTGCAATTGGTTATGGTGTCTTAAATGCGTATAATGCAGTTGAAGAAGCGCTAAAAATTCGGTAGTATTAATTTATTGGCCGAAACTAGATTTGAGACTTGGGGTTAATTTTATTACCCGGTTTGAAGGTAGTTCATTGAGAGACGAAATTGACGATATCACACTAATTGAAGCAGCTGGAAACGGGGATAATGATGCATTTGGGCTATTATATGAGCGGTATGTTCGTAAAATTTATAATTATATTTATTATCGGACTGGAAATGTAAATGAAGCCGAGGACTTAACTGCCAAAGTATTTCACAGAGCTTTTAAGCACATTGAGACCTACAACCAAAGAGGTGTACCTTTTTCTGCATGGTTATATAGAATCGCTCATAATTTAGTAGCAAATTGGTATAGAGATCGGAGTAGAAAAAAAGAAGTAGCTTTAGATGATCAAATTCCTGGCACGTTTCATTTCGATTTTCCAGAATCTGTTCTAGAAAAAACACAAGAATCGGAAAAAATGTTGAGCGCCATACGAAATTTAACACCAGAGAGACAACAATTGATCATTTTAAAATTCGTTGAAGGGCTCAGTAATGTGGAAATTGGACAAATTATGCGAAAATCAGAAGGTGCAATTAAGAGCTTATACCATCGTACCCTGGAGTCTTTGAGAAAAGAGATTGAAAAAATTGAACAACCAAAAAATAAGAATAGAAGAAATAAATGAGTAAATGAAATGAACCAAGAAAATATCAATTTATCAATGGAAAATTCTCTTCTTTTCAATTTGAAGCCGGTTCAACCGGACCCTGAATTTATTAAAAAATTAAGAATGAGATTGATTGGCTCAAAGAATATTTACATTGAAAAACAAAATTATCAACTAAGTTTCATTCTGTTAAGTGTTGGATTGTTTATTGGAGCACTGTTGGTGTGGTTATTCAGAAGAAATTAGTTACTTTATAAGTCCTAACTCAATTAATTTATTCTTAAGGGTTTGATTGCTGGGTTCTACTAAAATTGAACCATCTGAAAAAATTATTGTAGGAACACTTCTATTTCCATTGTTAATTTCTTTTACTTTTATTTCTGCATCTTTATTTCTATCAATATCAATCCAATCAAATTCAATTTGATATTCTTCAAATGTTTTTTTTGCTCGCCTTGAATCCCCACACCAGGTGGTTCCATACATGATAATTTTATTGTCTGACATTTTATCCTTTGAAATTTTTTACAAAATTGATGATGTTTTTTGCTGATTGTGTTAAATTTAGGTTTTCAGGAAACGAAAAATCTACATTTACGCGGGTGGTCAATGCAATCAGATCCTCTTTAACTGGAAAAATGATTTCGGGAAAATTTTGAACATCAATGAGAGTTTGATAGGGTGTTAATGATTGAACCGGAAATAATTTTAATTGAGATACGAATAAACGGATTGCTTTTCCTGATACTTGTCTGGCAATTACCCGGCTTCGATTAAACTCCCCTTTGAGTTCAAAATTGATTGCATTTTCCAGATCTTTAATTAATGATTGAAATTGATTATCTGTTAACATGGAAAATGTCAAAAAAGAAAAAATTCAGGGTGCCTACAAGACACCCTGAAAAGAGTTATTTTATTAGATTAATTTATGCCCAACCCTGATTTTTTACAAAATCGGAAATAACAGGAATATTGACATATTCACCTTTATAAGCTTTATATGCCCACCAAAGCATAATAAGCCATAAAATGGAACCACAACCTAGAGTAACTGCTGCAATGATTGGAACGAGAATAATCATGATAATTCCAACTGCCAGTGCCTGGGCATTATGTGCTTTTATGAACGGACGATTCTTTTTGTCTTCCATTAATAAAAAGATTATCGGCACTAATGGTGAAAACACATACGCCAATGCTGCCATTAATCGATCGTCACTGGTAACTTCATTAGGGTTATAATCTGTCATTGTATTTCTCCTTTATCATCATTTGGGTTTAACCTATTATATAGTGATTTTTAAAATATAAAAGGAAAACATTATAATAACCATATGAAAAACATAAAAATCGTCTTTATGGGATCACCGGATTTTGCGATTCCTTCATTAGAATTATTAATAGAAAATTATTCTGTTGTTGGGATTATTACACAACCCAATAAACCAGCAGGTAGAAGGAAGGAATTAAAACCACCTTCAGTAAAATTGACCGCAGATAAATTTGGTTTAGAAACAATACAACCCAATAAATTACGAGATGAAGGTGTATTTGAACAATTAAAAAAATGGAATCCTGATTTAATAATTGTGGTCGCATTTGGACAAATTTTACGTCAGGAGGTTCTAGATTTACCGAAATTTGGATGTATTAATGTCCATGCTAGTTTATTGCCTCGATGGAGAGGTGCTGCTCCAATTCATGCAGCGATTTTAAACGGAGATCGTGAAACTGGAATAACAATCATGAAATTGGATGCCGGTGTCGATACAGGTCCAATTTTATGTCAAAAACCAATGCAAATTTTTGCTACTGAGACATATGAAAACTTAAGCAAGAGATTAGCAAGAATGGGGTCTGATTTACTTTTAGAAGTTTTACCCGATTATTTAACTGGAAAAATTAAGCCTGTTAAACAATCAGATACTGGGGTTACCAATGCACGTATTTTAAAAAAAGAAGATGGATTACTTGATTTTACGAAAACTTCACAGGAACTGGAGAGACAGATACGTGCATTTTACCCATGGCCTGGTTCTTACTTCATAATTGGCTCAGAAAGAATAAATGTTATCAAAGCAGAGATCGGTGAATTTAACCAGATAAATGCAGGTGAGAGGGGAAAATTACATGGGTATCCAATTATTGGTACCTCAAATGGCTCATTGTTATTGAATGAAGTTCAACCAGCTGGGAAAAAAATTATGTCTGGAAAAATATTCCTGAATGGATATCGAAATTGGTAAAACCTATGGAGAGTCGGAAACTCAAAATTCTTTGTTTTGGAGCTGGCGCTATTGGTTCCTATGTTGGGGGTAGTTTAGCAATAAAAGGTCATGAAGTTCATTTTTTGGATCGACCAGAAACACTTGCAAAAATTAAAGAGAATGGAATTCATCTTCATTTTTCCGAAAAAAAACATCATTTAATACCAGATCATTTATGGACATCGATTGATGAAGCGACCACTCATAACAAATTTGATTTTTCCATCGTTGCTGTCAAGTCATACGATACTGATTCTCTTCTCTTGACATGGAATGATAAACTGAACCTAATTCCACCGGTATTATGCCTGCAAAATGGCGTTGAAAATGAAATGAAAATTCGTTCGTTGATTGGAAGAGAAAAGACGATAAGTGGCACGGTTACTACCGCTATTGGCAGAATTGAGAACGGAATTGTAGTTGAACGATTAAGAGGTATTGGCATTGAAAATAAAAACTCATTGTCAGATGAAATTATTATTGCAATGAAGCATGCTGGTCTGAATGCTGAAAGGTATCAGGACGCAGATTCTATGAAATGGTCAAAATTACTGACAAACCTCACAACGAATGCGAGTTCTGCCATTTTAGGTATGACACCATCAGAAATTCTATCAAATAAAGGGCTATTTAAAATTGAAATAGAACAATTAAGAGAAACACTCCGAGTGATGAAAGCATTAAATTTAAAAACGGTGAATTTGCCAGCGACTCCGGTAAAGATTTTTGGAATAGTTATTGAAAAGTTTCCACTTTCTATCAGCAGTTTAATATTAAGAAAATTCATCTCAGGCGGCCGAGGAGGCAAAATGCCTTCATTTTACCTTGATTTAAGAAATCATCGTGGTAAGTCTGAGGTCGATTATTTAAATGGTGCTGTAGTTCGTTTTGGAACCCAGGTGAAAATATCCACTCCTGTCAATGATTTATTGACAAAAATCCTCATAAAAATGACAGAAGGTGAAATTCAAATTTCAACTTTTGAGCACAATCCTACACATTTCATTAATCAATTTTCAGGTTTACAATGAAAAATGTAATTCCAGCCTGGGTTAAAAACGCCATATTTTACCAAATCTTCCCTGATCGTTTTTATAATGGAAATTTATTAAATGATCCAGAAAATGTTCAAATGTGGGGAAGTAAACCGAATTTATGGGGTTTTCAAGGAGGGGATTTATCTGGCATCATAAAACAAATGGATTATTTATTGGATTTGGGAATTAATGCAATTTACCTCAATCCAATATTTATGTCAGCTTCAAACCATCGTTATGATACGATCGATTATTTTAAGATAGATCCAAAATTAGGAGATCTGGAGACTTTTCACGAATTAATTAATATTGCTCACAAAAATGAAATAAAAATCATATTAGATGGGGTATTTAACCATACTGGTAGAGGATTTTTTGCATTTAATGATCTTCTGGAAAATGGGGAACATTCACCTTATCGATACTGGTACCATATTTATCATTTTCCGATTGATGCTTATTCTCCTGGTAAAGCACAGGACTTTGCTGCCTGGTGGGGATTGAAAAATCTCCCAAAATTAAACACGGATCATCCACCGGTCAGGGAGTATTTATTGAGTGTAGCAAAATATTGGATTGAGCAGGGAGCAGATGGATGGCGATTAGATGTTCCCAATGAAATTGATGATGACTCATTTTGGTCTGAATTTCAAGCGATAGTTCGCAAAACGAATCCTGAAGCCTATATTTGTGGAGAAATATGGGAAACAGATACATCCTGGATCGAAAAAGGTTTTTTTGATGGACTCATGAATTATCCGCTTCGAACAGCAATGATTGATTTACTGAATGGAAAAATAAAACCAACTATTTTTATACAACAAATTA
>DAOUGX010000466.1:0-1923 GCA_034428855.1 Anaerolineaceae bacterium
TACTTTTCCTTTGGGAAGTGAACAAAATCTACTATAATTTCTAAACATGTCAAATCCCTGAATGGATCTGGCAAATTCGATTTTATGAAAACTGGTATGAAGAAATCATCTACATTACTTTATCTTACTTTGACAATAGCTTTGATTCTTTCTGCCTGCCAACCAAAAACTCCTGATGCAGTTCAGCCATCATCAACCGCAACGAATCAAAAAACAGCCACACGAACCCCAACACAAATTCCTACCACAACCCCTACCAGCACCCCCACGCCTACCTGGCTGGTTCCCTTGTCCGAGCTTGAGAATACCGAAATATCCTTCATCCATCCCTGGACGGGTGAAATTGCCAGTACGATTGATGAACTGGTGGATGGGTTTAACCAAAACAATGAATTTGGCATTTTTGTGATGGTACAAAAACCGGGTAGTTCACAACTTGTGTTTCAACAGAGTGAAGCTGCCTTACGGGATGGAAAGGGACCCGATGTGGTCATTGCCCCCACAGAAGAATTGGCATACTGGCATAAAATGGAAAATCTGGTGGTTCTGGATGATTTTCTCAATGATACCCAATATGGAATTTCCAATGATGTTGTTCAGGGTTTTATCCCGCTTTTCTGGGAACAGGACCTGCTGAATGATCAACGGCTGGGTATCCCCATCTCCCGTAATGTTAATTTTCTGACGCAGAATTTGAGCTGGGCAAAGGAGCTGGGTTTTGATATTCCGGCGGTTACTCCAGAGCTGTTTCGGTTGCAAAACTGTAAAGCCGGAAATTCCTTGTTACAGGATAATGATTGGGTCAATAATGGTATGGGAGGCTGGATTGTGAACCAGGACGAATATACCATTCTCAGTTGGTTAAATGCCTTCGAACTCACTGAATTTCCCACAGATGAAACAGCTTACCCGTTTGATCAGACCGCCACCCTGGATGGGTTCACCTATTTGCGAAAAATTTTTGATGAGGATTGTGCCTGGAATGCCAGAAACCCTACCCATTATGAATACTTTGCCAACCGCCAGGCACTTTATATCAGTGCGGATGTTTTTGACCTGGAGCCTTTGCAAAAAACATTCACATTGCTGGAAAACGAGGATACCTGGCAGGTGGTCCCATATCCTCAACAAAAAGCCAAACCGGAGCTTTTCGTCCATGGCGATTCGATAGGTATCCTGAAATCTGACCAGGCGCATGAACTGGCTTCCTGGTTATTTATTCGGTGGTTATCACTGCCAGATCAACAAATCCAATTGGCAGAAGCAAATCCCGGATTGCCGGTGAGTCAATCGATACTGGAACATATCACCCCTGATCGCAGTGAGCAATGGAATCAGGTGGTTACACTTCTGAAAGATGCCAAACCCGCACCACGCACAGCCGAATGGCGGGTAGCCCGGTTTGTGTTACAGGATGCCATGTACCAGGTTTTTAACACAAATATTACTCCGGTTCAATACCCACAGGTGATTTCTCTGTTGGATACCATCATCTCCGATCTCAGCCAGCAACCAGCCTCGTTAGCCTGGGAATAAAAAAAACGCCATCAGGCGTTTTTAATCAATGACTTTCTTTTTAAGAGGCGACGACGAGACTCGAACTCGTGATGAGGGTTTTGCAGACCCTTGCCTTGCCAACTTGGCCACGTCGCCGCGATTTTGTTTCTGAGCGGGCAACGGGACTCGAACCCGTGACCTTCTCCTTGGCAAGGAGACATTCTACCAACTGAACCATGCCCGCATGACAAACTGTCGCTTGTGACCGTTATTTTAGCACTTCAAAAATGAATCGTCAAGGTCAACGCTGTTCTAAATTATTGGCTGCAAATTTCTCCAGTAAATCACAGGTTTCGGACCTGGCTTTCCCAAAATCAACTTTTCCAGCCAATTGACAACACTGTTCGTGCACAATCGGATTGTTCA
>DAOUGX010000467.1:0-2288 GCA_034428855.1 Anaerolineaceae bacterium
AACACCAGAACAGAAATGACACTGATTAAAAATATTTTAGAGAATAGTTTCATTTGTACCTCTTCTTTATATTATTCAATAATTATATATTCATTAAATGAATAGTTCAATAGTACATCTATCACCAATAAAATCAGTCACTTGTAAGGTAAAAAATGGTAAACCTTTCAAAACCGAAAAGATTTTTTAATCTTGGCAAACAATTTTGTGAAAAAATGTAAGTATCTACAAGGATAGGATTGAATTATGGGCTTAATTTCATGGATGATCATAGGTTTTAGTTTTGGCTGGATGACCAACTTCTTCTTTAAACGCCGTTGCAAATTGATAAGAGCTGGCCGTGTGCTGGCAGGGGTTGCTGGAGCGTTGACCGGTGGGTTTCTATCCAATATTTTATTTTATGGAGAACCTTTAAACTTCACATTTGCCTGGCAGAGTATTCTGGTTTCGATTTTGAGTGCAATTTTATTGATCGGCTTCTCCTTTTTTGAAACACGTCAAAATAAATATTCTTACTGACCATAAGAATCCCCCCTCTACATCGAAACCTCTGGGAAATCAAAAGAGTTCACACAACAAACAGGTGAACTCTTTTGCTATTAAGTGACAGATGTCAGTAATGGAATTGTAAATCGAAATGTGGTTGATTCCCCATTTACGCTTTCTGCCCAGATTTTTCCCCCATGCGCACTGATCAGACTCCGCGCGATCGATAATCCAAGACCACTTCCACCTTGATCACGGTTACGCGAACTATCCAAACGATAGAATCGGTCAAATATGCGTTCCAGATCTTCCTGCTTTATCCAGGTGCCGTAATTGGTCACAGCGACCACGGCTGTCTGATGAACCGTGTTAATTTCTGTTTTAATCTCATGTTCAGGAGGTGTATGCTGAATCGCATTGGATAGCAAATTTACCATTACCTGACTTAAACGAAGTGGGTCACCCATGACAAAAATTTCTTTATCCAAATAGCTGGCTGATAATTTAATATTTCGTTCACGAGCAGTGTTTTGTTGTCTTTCAACCATTTCCCGCACCAAAGAGTTTAGCTCGACGGGCGTTTTCTCAATTTTTAAATCCCCTGAATCAGCCAGTGACAGCATACGTAAATCTTCCACCAGATTACTGAGATATTTGACTTCGCTTTGTAACACCCGAACATTCTCCGGGGTGGGCTCCATCAACCCATCCTCCATGCTCTCCAGATCAATACGCAAAACACTAAGTGGTGTACGCAGTTCATGGGCAACATCCGCCATCATTTGTCGCCGCAGGTCAGATTGCTGGGCTAATTCCGCTGCCATATGATTAAAAGCATTCGCCATATCCCCTAATTCATCATTTCTGTCCACCAATACGTTTTGTTGGTAGTCTCCTTTTGCAAGCTTTTTTGCTGCTTCTGCCATTTGCCCCAGTGGTTTTACAATACTTCTGGATTGCCAAAAAGCAACCAACAAAACCAGCAGCACTGCGATTGACCCCACCCAGATCAAGGCACGATTGACCCTGCTAATGAATATATTCTGATTATCACTCAAAATCCCCATCATCGACGCCACCAGGAATGTGCCCACCTGTTCCCCGTCTACCATGATTGGTGTTCCAAATTTTGCTAGATTTTCGGGATTATTAATATGAACCCCTTCCGGATTTGAATCCAGAACAACCTTGTCTCCAGCGATCAGGATGAAACGTTCCTCCGGAATATTCAGCATGGTTCTTTGCATCATCATATTGGAATTGTCCTGACGCGCTCTCCCAGGGCCCATTTCCCGATTGCCAGGCGTACCGATGACAAGTTCATCAACCCCTTCCCAACTCCCATTTTCTGCATAATATCGTTCCAGAATCGGAACAACTCGATTGGCAAAATTAGTTCCCGACCGAACCACCAGATCTGCAAATCGATTATAAACAACCCGGTTCGTGACGACGATAAATAACATCATCGTCAAAATTATGATCGCTAAAAAGCTCAGAATTAACCGGGAAGTGATTGAAAAACGTTTCATTCGTTCGTGCCAGTTGGATTTACAAAACGATATCCCACACCAAACACAGTGATGATATATTGTGGATTGGTTGGATCAATTTCGATTTTCTTTCTCAGATTATGGATGTGCACATCCACAGTTCGTTCCACCCCTTCAAATACGCCTAAATCGGTTGCTTCCAACAATTTGGAGCGGGAAAAAACCTGATTTGGGTGACGTACCAGGTAGGCCAATAAATCATATTCCGTCGGTGTTAATGAGACAATTTCTCCCTCGACCTTACATTCA
>DAOUGX010000468.1:0-2288 GCA_034428855.1 Anaerolineaceae bacterium
ATCCAGATCACGTGCAGCAGATCTTATTCCCTGGCGGTACACTTCACAGTTTTGGTTGAACAAGATAGCATCTATTAATGCAATGGCATAATTCGCATTTCGGGCACTGTCAGAAACCAGATCAAATCGTTCGGAATCAAAAGCAAAATCAAAAGCCATTTCCTCTACTGGTGGAAAACCAAAATCATCGGTTGGAATAAGCCGATCGTGCAGAATCTCCATCATCCAGGCAAGTGTTCCACCGAGTTGAATGGCATCAAATCCCATGGCGTCTGCATGGTCATTCAGAATTTCTGCAGCTCTTTGATCAAAAACGCCAACCTGAGGACCCAGCGCGTGGTAAGGTTCATAATCCTTTTTGTATTGATCTTTCATTTTTTTACAGACTACAGCGCACGGTTCTCCACAATGTTGAAAACTCTTGGTGACGATCGTTTCTTCGTTAAATTGCTTCAGGTAATGATTAATAATGAAATTTTCATGTTGGGCTAATCGCTCGGTACTGGTTTTGTAAATCGATTGATAATTAAAGCTCATGATGCGATCGTCCATCGTCCGCATGTTGACACCAAATGTTCCACCTGTTTCGAATTCGGGGAAATAGCGATATTTTTGTGTAACAGCGAGGTCGGTTTGGATGGTTTTTTTACCAAAATGCTCCAGAAAATATTGATCAATTTCGGATGAATCACGTAAATCGGGATCTTCCCATTCTCCCCCAAAAATACAACCAACCACATTATGATATTGGTATAACCTTGAGCCTAATCCTCCGCGTCCTGCCCAATCTATCACAGGGGATAAAACACCTTTTCGAATCGGGCTCGATCCGATAATCCCTTCACGAGTATTTTTCGAAGCAGGTCCAATAGCAAAAATCCGAAATCGATTTTCCAGGTATTCGGATGCATACCGGTCGAATATTGCTTGTTGTAATGCATAAAACCCAAACAAAGGAGTGCCATCTGGAGAAGCATAGCGTGTCCAGATAGATTCTACGTTGATCTTCTCCAGACGGATCGATACTTCTCCCTGTTTATGATTCATGATGAGGACAGATGGTTCTTCACACTTTCCTCTTAATGCCACATAATTTACACCGAGATTGTGAAAGGAATATGCAGCACCCCCCATGCTCGAAATATAAAAACCATCCCACTGGGGACTCCAACTGGCAAATACCAATCGACGTGAACCAGGAATGGAACTGCCTGCCAATAGTCCTTCTCCAAAGGTGAAACTATCGGGATAGGCATTGTAGCGATGCCAACCATAATCGACTGGTCCTAACACTTTTGGATCATCCATCGGACGGATATACCAGTTGCCATTATGTAAATGAATGGTCAATTCTCTTTGTAGAACAGGATAGCCCATAAGTTCCTCGATTTTTTTTATTTTTATTTTACCTGCATAATCATTCTTAAGTTAAATAATGAAACATCCTTAAATTATGGCTGGATGGAAGGTATTTCCTCTATAATTTGAGGAGATGTTTAATTTACTGGAAAAGTATGACAAATTATCGACTCGATTTACAACAGAAACTACGCTTTGCCCTTCAGTCCAGATATCACTTATTGGATCAGACGGGTAATTTTGCCTGGCGGTTGTTCAATGGATTTTTAGAAGGAGATCCACGTTGGGTTATAGAAGTTTTTGGAACGACACTGGTAATACATGATTATCTGGATGAAGGGGAAGCAGATATACATCCAATGGAAGAAATGCTACGCGATTATCAGACGTGGTTGCCCTGGCTGAAAACTGGATTATATAAGCATCGTTATGCTGATGATGTTGAAATCAGAAGGGGAAAAATTGTCTTTGGTAATCACCTCTCAGATGAAATTACCGAAACAGGTGTTCGGTATGCAATTAACTTACGCCTCAATCAGGATTCCAGTTTTTATCTGGATACAAAAAATTTACGAACCTGGTTATTAAAAAACATGCATGGAAAATCCGTATTGAATACGTTCGCATACACGGGTAGTCTGGGAGTGGCAGCTTTGGAGGGTGGAGCAAGACAGGTGACCCAGGTGGATCTCAATCGTAGATTCATGGATTTATCGAAAAAATCATGTGAACTCAATCATTTACCTGCGGAAAAATTGAAGAATTTGGTCGGTGATTTTTACAAAGCCATTGGTCATCTTAAAAAAGCCAGATCTTTATATGATTGTGTGATTCTGGATCCACCTTATTTCTCAACTACAGATGCCGGCCGTGTGGATCTGGTCAATCAAAGTGCTAGATTGATCAACAAAGTAAAACCGTTGGTTGCT
>DAOUGX010000469.1:0-4109 GCA_034428855.1 Anaerolineaceae bacterium
TCTGGAAGAATTGCAAACCATCCATTGGCATGGTGTCATTCTGGATGAAGCTCAAAATATCAAAAATCCCGCAGCCAAACAAACCCAGGCAGCCCGGGCTTTAAAAGCCAGTTTCCGTTTTGCTCTGACCGGCACCCCGGTAGAGAATCGATTAATGGAATTATGGTCGATTATGCACTTTCTCAATCCGGGTTATTTAGGTTCTCGTGAACATTTCCGACGGGAGTTTGCCATTCCAATAGAACGTTTCCATGATCCTGAAATCACCAATCAATTAAAAGAATTGGTGTCACCTTTTATTTTACGTCGCGTTAAAACAGATCCAAACGTAATCAACGATCTGCCTGAAAAGATAGAAGTAAAAGCATATTGCAATCTCACAGAAGAACAGGCCAGCCTGTATCAAAGTCTTATCAACGATGTAATGAAAAAGATTGCTGAAAGCGAAGGCATCGAACGCCATGGGTTGGTTCTGGCGATGTTGACCAAATTAAAACAAATCTGTAATCATCCAGTGCAATACCTGGAAAAAATCAATGGGCATGTTCCTCCTTCGCGAGAAATTCATGAACGTTCAGGAAAACTAAAACGACTGGTAGAAATGCTGGAAGAAATTGTTGCAGTGGGTGATCGGGTTTTGATCTTTACACAATTTGCTGAGATGGGAAAAATACTAAATCATTATCTTTCCACCACATTGAATACCCAGACTCTCTTTTTATATGGAAGCACCCCGGTGAAAATGCGTGATCAAATGATCAAACGTTTTATGGAAGAAGAAAATGGCCCGCAGATATTTATTCTTTCATTAAAAGCTGGTGGTATTGGTCTCAACCTAACACGTGCCAACCACGTTATCCATTTTGATCGGTGGTGGAATCCTGCCGTCGAAGACCAGGCTACCGACCGGGCTTTCCGTATTGGTCAAAACCGCAATGTACAGGTGCATAAGTTTGTGTGTGTTGGTACGCTGGAAGAGAAAATTGATGAAATGATTGAATCCAAAAAAGGATTGGCTGAAGCAGTGATTGGATCAGGAGAATCCTGGATAACCGATCTGTCCACAGAGGAATTACAGGATCTGGTGCGCCTGCGCTACCAGGAGTAAGAGGTTCAAGATGAGTGAAATAGATAATAAACCGGAATTTGATAATCCTACCTCCAATGGTGAACCTGTCTCTCAACCTGGAAGAGATCCATCCAATAACACCAGAACACCTCAAAACAATCCGAAGAACAATCATCGCTCTCAAAATCGAGATTCCTCACAACGCAGACGCCGCCCGAATCAACGAAATTCGAAAAACCAGCAAAATCAAAATGGCTCCAGGAACACAAATCAAACCCAGCCAACAACACCAGCCGGTGAAATGAGGAATTCTGCTCCATCGGAGAACAATCGACGAAATCAAAATAATCATCGCAACAATAATAACAACAACGCCCCCTGGGGTATGAACCCTTTACCCACGCAAACTGGTATTCAAACCCGCAGTCAACGAGGTGAATTTGCCAAGAACTGGTGGGCACGGCGCTGGTTAGAAGCCCTGGAACGATTGATGCAGGGAGTCCGTCTCTCGCGTGGGCAATATTATGCGCGTATGGGTCAAATTGTCTCCTTAGAAGAGATAAAAGGCGGAATGATTGCCCGTGTTCAGGGTTCCCGTCCCAAACCATACCGGGTAACCATCCAACTCACTCCCTTTAATAACAAACAGTGGGAAAAAGTACTGGATATTTTGGCAGAAAAATCGATCTACATGGCTAAATTGTTGGTCGGGGAAATGCCTGATGACATCGAAACGGTTTTCAGCCAGGCAGGTGCCAGTCTTTTCCCCGAACATGCCATGGATTTACAAACGAAATGTACCTGTCCAGATAAAATTACCCCCTGTAAACACGTCGCAGCTACCTACTACATCCTTGGCGACCGTTTCGATGAAGACCCCTTCCTTATCTTCCGTTTACGTGGCCGCACACAGGACCAAATTCTGGAAGCATTACGGCAACGACGAGGTGCAGAAGCTGATCTCAGCTATGATTATAATGAGCCTTCTGCCCGGGTCATCACCTCAGAACCGCCACGCTTTCCGGAAACACTGGAAAAATTTTGGGAGATCCAACAGGATTTGAACCAGGTAAATGTACAGGTTCGGATGCCAAATATACCGCAACCCTTGCTTAAACGCCTGGGAGAACCAGAATTTTCTTCACAATTGACTTTGCAGGGACAATTAGAAGAATCGTATGACATGATCAGCCAATTTGCTATCATGATCGCCTACGCCGATACATCCGGAGGGGCAACCAACGGAAATGGGGACAGTGACTAGCCTGATCATTTTCTAGTCGGTCCTTTCTCAACGTTTACTATCTACATTTTTTCTGCATGCAGGATTATTAATACCTGTCCATCAGGATAGTTTTTTATTAATTTCTGCCATTCCTTCTTGACAAGTGTCCAGAAAGCATTAGAATAATTATAAACTAGTTTGTAGTACAAACCTGTTTGTAAGGAGACGATATGACAGAAGAATTGATAAAAATCGAAAGTATTATCCGCAACACTCGCCGGTATTGGTACGTGGATGGGTTATCAGAAATTGCGGGCGGATTGATCATTTTCTTTTCAGGAATTGCATATTGGGTCGTCGCTCAAATGCCAAACTCAAATTATAAATTTTTCTTACTGACAATGGCTCAACCTGCCATCATCATCCTTGGTTCCTGGTTGGCACAGAAAATCTTGCCAAAGATCAAAGAACAGTTGACATATCCCCGCTCAGGTTATCTTGTGTTCAGAAAACCTGTTAAGAAACGTCGTTTCAAGCGTCTCATTCTGGTTGGTCTCATCGCAGCAGTCGTTGGAGCGTTGGTAACCATGGTCTCGACTGCATTACCAGAACGATATTTACCTTTCTTAACCAGTATTTTTCTTGCTATGGCCTCTATTTATATTGGATATCAGACTTCTGTTCATCGGTTTTATTGGGTCGGTTTAGCCTTATTAATTTGGGGAGCATTTGTCTCTTACATGAACTTCTCCAACCCTCTTCCTTACACACTGGTTTTCAGTGGAATGGGGATGATCTGGATCATTTCCGGGGTCATCACTTTAATTCTTTATTTACGGAACACGCAACCTCTTGCGGAGGAAGAATGAAAGATAATCAACCTATCCTGGAGGTTGACCGCCTGATCCACGAACCTGCCCGACTGTTGATAATGACGATCCTTTCGATGGCGGAAAAAGCTGATTTCCTGTTTTTACTCAATGAAACCGGGTTGACCAAAGGAAATCTTTCCACCCATCTGACAAAATTGGAAATGGCAGGCTATGTGCAGATTGAAAAAACATATCGTGGAAAAGTTCCTCAAACTCTATGTTCTTTAACTCAGGCAGGTCAGACAGCCTTCGAGAATTACAGAAAACAAATTAATCAATTTTTTAAAAAAATGTAAATGTTCACAATCTTTTGGAAATAACAGGAGTGATTTATTATGAGTAATACAGCAATTCAAACGGTTCAATTGACGCGTGACTTCGGCTCGGTTCGCGCTGTGGACCAGATTAGCCTTGAAGTCGATAGTGGTTCTCTTTTTGGCTTTTTAGGACCGAATGGATCCGGCAAAACAACTACCATTCGGTTGCTTCTAGGTCTTTTGGAACCAACCCAGGGCACATCTTCTGTATTGGGATACGATTCAATACAGCAGGGAAATGCAGTGCGTGAAAATTGCGGTGCTTTACTGGAACACACCGGTTTATATGAAAGACTCACCGCTGCTGAAAACCTGGAATTCTATGCGCGTGTATTTCACTTATCTCCATCTGACAGAAAAACCCGCATCAAAGAATTATTGGTCAACATGAACCTTTGGGAGAGAAAAAATGAAATGGTCAAAGGTTGGAGTCGCGGTATGAAACAAAAACTCGCAGTGGCTCGTGCCATGCTCCATCGACCCAAGGTTTTATTTCTGGACGAACCTACCGCAGGTCTCGATCCAGTCGCAGCCAGTGCATTCAGAGAAGATTTGCAGAATCTCGTACGTCAATCCGGTGTAACGGTCTTTCTGACCACACACAATCTGAATGAAGCTGAAAAGTT
>DAOUGX010000470.1:0-2943 GCA_034428855.1 Anaerolineaceae bacterium
AATTTCTTAATATCAGAATTGTAACTACCCAATACATTACTTTCAAACCAGGGATATAGAGCCATTGCTCCTCCAAACGCAATGACGCCTTTCAAAAAATCTCTTCTAGAAAACTTTTTCGAAAACCAAATCATAAGAAAAAGATAATCGCTGTGGGAATTTATGTCAACTCTTTATAAAAACTAAAGCAGTTGAAATCTTATTATCTGTTATGAGATGTTTAACTTTTTCAATCTCCGGCCACCAAAAAGCATCACCAGGTTGATAAGGGACAACCTCCCGAATCATTTTGTAGATTAAACCAGTACCCTCTCCCAGCGTTGCGTCAGGAAAATCTCGAATGCGCAAATCGATTGCTCTGGCAGCAGTATACAACTCAATAGCCAACACGTGCTGTACATTTCTGAGAATTTGCATCGTATGTCTACAAGCATTCATTGCATTCGCATTATGGTCTTCCTGTTCAGCAGAAGTTGGTATAGAAAAAACACTATCCGGTTGAGCCAGAGTTTGGTTTTCTAGGACAAGACTAGCAGCAGTATATTGTGGCATCATTAATCCAGAATTTAATCCTGCTGCTTCCGGATGGTCTACCAACATCGGAGGTAGACCAGCATTCAAATTCTCATCAGTCATTCGATTGACCCTACGTTCAGAAATGGATGCAATTTCGGCTAATACTATTCCTAAAAAGTCCATGGCGACACCAACCGGTTCTCCATGGAAATTTCCACCTGAAAGAGCGATTCCAGGATTGAAAATCAAAGGGTTATCTGTCGCTGCATTGATTTCTCGACTGATAATTTGCCAAATAAATTGAAGAGTGTCCCTGGCTACACCTTGTACCTGAGGTGCACACCTTAATGAATAGGCATCCTGTACCCGATCGGTCGAATTAATCAAATTCGAATTTTTTAAGTATTTTCTCACATTCTCAGCAACATCCATTTGTCCTAATTGACCTCGGACTGCATGAATACTGGGGTCGTAAGCTGATAGACATCCTAACATCGCTTCCATACTCAACGCCAGGGAAATTTCAGCGATATCAATCAAATTCTTTGCATCATACAAACTTAATGCTGCGATCGCAGCGGAAAAAGTAGCTCCATTATTGATTGCCAATCCTTCTTTCGATTCCAAAATTAACCGAGGGATTCCTGCCAATCGCATTGCTTCTTTTCCGCTCACAATACTTCCATTGAAATAAGCTAAACCTGACTCTTCCTCAGTATTTTTCTCGTCCGTTGTAAAGACTAGAGCTAAATGAGAAAGGGGAGCTAAATCACCGGATGAACCTAATGATCCTTGAGATGGCACAACAGGAACAACGTTTTTGTTTAACATCTGAATTAAGGTTTCAACCACTTCCAGCCTGACTCCAGAATAACCTTTTGTCAGCGTGTTTGCGCGAACTAACATAGCAGCTCGGACGACTTCCAAAGGAAAAGGATCACCTGTTCCAACAGCGTGACTTAAGATTAAGTTTCTACTTAACTTTGATGAGTCTTCATTGGCTATTTGTTTATTAGAAAAAATTCCAAACCCAGTGTTAATCCCATAAACGGCTTTACCAGACTCAAGTATTTGAGTTTTGAGTTCATGAGATTTTTTTATATTCATCTTGCCAGATTCAGATATATTAACTTTTTCATTATTTCGAGCTACACGAATTATTTCCTCAATTTGCAGATGATGCCCATCAATTGAAACCATCCGAACTCCTTTTAGAAAATCAATAACCCAACAAAAACTACAGCCGCAGGCACTGTAATATTATCCCAGTCAATAACTGGAAGAGATTCAATAATTGTGGCAATTAAATTCAATAACAACAACTTTGGGAAGATCCCAAAAAAATTCATTGGAATATATCCAGTTTCAATAAAGATGAGTAATAAAAATGTTGAAAAAAACAAACCACCTAAAAACATTGATAATGATCCTGCAACTGATTTATTTGTAGACCACTTCAAATGATTTGATCGAACTCTGCGACCAACAATGTCTGCTAAACCATCCCCTCCACATAAGATCATTAATGCGATGATCCCAATTGGTGAATTACGCCAAAAAATGATAGTTAGGAGGACAAAAACGATACCATAAAAAAATGGACCTTTAAGAATTTCTTTCGGATCACCGTTTCTGGACATTGCGTCCACTGAAGCCTGATCTTTAATCACACCCATTCCAATCAGAAAAAATTGGATTGTAATTAATGATGGAATAATTGCGGCGAAATATTTAGATAATGGTTCTTCTGGGAATAACAACCAACATAAAACAAAAATTGGGCCAGTTCCAATATGAATAATTTTTCTGCTTAATTTTTGAGAAATGAATCCTTTTACAGCAAAATAATCAATCACCCTTAGCCAGATAATTGAGATTGAAAATGTAATAATAAATGCTAACCACAATGACATATTAATCGACTAATCCGATATCTTGCGAGATCGAGATATCTCTCTCTCTTGATCACGTTTGGCTATAGAATCTCTCTTATCGTAGGATTTTTTTCCCTTAGCTAGAGAAATTTCTAATTTTGCTTTTCCATCCCTTAAATATAAGATAGTTGGAACTACAGTCACCCCTTTTTGTCGTACTTCATTCCAGATTTGATTAATTTCTTTTTTGTGCAATAATAATTTTCTTTTTCGTTTGGGATCATGATTAAAAATACTTGCTGCATCATATTTGGCTACATGAGAATTTACTAACCAGGCTTCTTTATTTTCAATTTGGACAAATGCTTCACCAATACTTACCTGTCCAGCACGAATGGATTTAATCTCACTTCCCTGTAACTCTATTCCTACCTCGTACTTATCAAGCAAAAAATATTCAAAGTTCGCTTTTCTGTTTTTTGCAATTATTTTTATTCCACTCATAGCACGATTTTAACATAACATTTAGAATTATCAGGAATTCTTTCGGAAT
>DAOUGX010000471.1:0-3027 GCA_034428855.1 Anaerolineaceae bacterium
TGGAAGCAACTTTAGATTTCCAGGATCATCGTTATAAATAAATAAGGAACCACCTGGAATTATTCTTTGAGTAAATTCCTTGAAAGCCTGTAAATAATCAGTAAATGTTGGGTAACAATCCGGATGATCGTGTTCTATATTTGTGATGACACCAATAGTTGGAGACAATCCATGAAACATGCGGTCGTATTCGTCTGCTTCAATAACGAAGAATTCTCCTTGTCCGTAATGTGCATTCGTTCCTAGATTTTTAGCTGTACTTCCGATGATATAACTGGGATCAAGTTCTATTTTTTGTAGCATGGTTGCGATCATTGCAGTAGTAGTCGTTTTACCGTGAGTTCCAGCCACTGCAATTCCTTTTTGATCATTCATTAACTCACCCAAAATATCTGAACGTTTATAAACCGGGATTTTTGCTGCCATAGCAGCCTGCACTTCTGGATTATTATCATTGATGGCCGATGAGCGAATTACCAGGTCTACACCGGAAAGATTTGCAGCTGAGTGACCTTCGTGAACTGTAATGCCATTGGAAATTAAATCTCTTGCTACATCAGAGATTTGCTGGTCAGATCCGCTTACGGCATAACCCTTTTCTTTTAATAACCGGGCAATCGCAGATAATCCAGTTCCACCAATTCCAATGAAGTAGACGTGTTTACTCATAAAAAGACCACCAGTACGAACACAAATGCAATGGCGACAGCAAAATAAATGGCTGGGGCTCCTAATAATTCCGGGGGCATAAATTCCAACAATCTCTGGGCAGCAATTCCAATTTCTGAATTAATGTCTGGTTGGAGGATGAAATCAAAAGGATAACCAGCATCATCCAGAAAAAACCATAAACTACCGAACACCAAATATCCATTGACAGCCCCCAGAAAAAGCCCTAATAAAATATCCTGAAATTTTTCTCTTATAAACTTGCCGGAATTCGCTAATTTAGGAAATTTTGGGGTTTGATATCCAAAAAAGACCAGTGACATTAATAAAATTGATCTCAGCCAGAAAAAAGAATCAGGATTATTGACTATTAAAGTGTCGCGGATAAAAGGGACGAACCTTTCTAGTACAGATAATACAAATAAAGCAAGAATAACACTGAAACTGACTAATAATTCACGAGCCCAACCACGCATGGCACCGATTAGAGCAAACAAAATCACATACATCCAAAAGATTACATCTAAGGAAATCATGCATGACCACCTTTCTGGTTGGCTAAGTTGAACCGATTTAAAATCAGTTTTCCAATCTGTATTGCGGCATCCGGCTTTGCAAGAGATTTTAAATTTACTCGCATTGAATGGAGCCGTTCGGTGTCTTCTAATAAACCAAATAATTCCTTGACCAAACGCAAATTCATTTCTTTATCAGGCATCATAATTGCTGCGTTTTGATCAACAAGAAATTGTGCATTAATTTTTTGATAGCGCCAGGCGTAAGGATATGGGACTAAAATAGCAGGCAACTCAAAAAAGGGTAATTCACCCAGAGTTGATGCTCCTGCTCTACATATACACAAATCTGCACTCGAAAATGCAGCTGACATTTCTTCGTGAAGATATGGGAATATGTGGTAATTTCCAGCTAAATCAGGCTGAAGGTTTGAATACTCCTGTTGAACCTGAGGCCAATCAAAACTACCAGTGATGTGAATAATTTGAGTTTTGGCTAATAATGTTTCCAGATTTTGAAGAATTACTTGATTAATCGAATGTGAGCCTTTACTTCCACCGAAAATTAATATGACTGGTAAATGTTCGTGTAATCCGAATACTTGCCTGGCTTCTATTTTGGGTAATCTCTTTAATTCAGATCGGAGGGGATACCCGGTAACTTCAACCATTTTGGATGGATTGAAAAATTGTCTGGAGCTATCAGTGGTTAAGGCAATTACATCTGCAAATCTTGCGATGAATTTTAATGCCAAACCTGGTTCTATATCTGGAACGTAAAGGATGGATTGTTTTTTAACTCCAGCAATTGCCATAGGTGCAGCTACATAACCACCTGTATAAAAAATGACATCTGGTCGAAATTGTTTTAAGATTTTTACTGATTTCGAAACACCTTTGAGTAATTTGAATATATTACCTGGTAGAGAACGCAAACCAATCCCATGCACGCCGGCAGCTGGGATTTCCTGATAGGGAAGATTGAGGCGGGTAATTAATTCAGATTCCATACCACCTTCTCCTCCGACCCAGAGAAAATCACTATAATGGCCTTCCAGGGCTTGCAGGACGGCGAGTGCGGGGTAAACTCCGCCTCCTGTCCCGCCAGCGCAAATCAACAACCGCACTGAATGGGCTCCTTTCCTCAATTTTCTTGATTTGATTGACTCTACCGACGCTGAGAACAAAACCAATTCCAGTCAGAATAGAAACCAGGCTTGATCCACCTAAACTGAAAAATGGTAATGTATTCCCACCGATGGGAACGATATTAAATAAACTGGCGATATTGATAAATGCTTCCAATACTATCCAGGAGCTGATGCCACCTGCAATTAATTTTCCGGCTAAATCATCACTATCAACGGCGATCTTAAACCCTCTCCAGAGAAAAAGCAGATATAGCAAGACAACTCCAATACAACCCAATAAACCCAGTTCTTCAGCGATGACAGTAAAAATTGTGTCTGATTGACCAACTTCTAATCCAGTAAATTTAACCGTTCCCTGACCGATTCCAACTCCAAAAAAGCCGCCATTAACAACCGACTCAATAGAACGTTTTACCTGAGTAAGGGCCTGTTGCGGGTCATTGTAACCCATGATAAATTGACCCCAACGAGTGCTTCCTGTGGTAGTGACCCGAATAATTATGAAAAAGGAAAAAGCTGCTATTAAAACAATCAATACTATTTGCTTCCAATCCAGATTGGCGAGAAACAAAATGACACTACTGATCATGACGAGTGTAAGAACCGCACTGAAATCTGGTTCAAGGGCTAACAGCACCGCAGTTCCACCGATGACAAAACCAATGGGTATTACCCAAAATGTAAGTTTTTGA
>DAOUGX010000472.1:0-1711 GCA_034428855.1 Anaerolineaceae bacterium
CAAAAGCCTGACCTTCGTCTACGAGATCCGCGATGAAGACACCCAGCAAGTCCTCTCCACCGCCGAGACCATCATGGTGACATATGACTACCACCAGCAGAAAAGCATTGTAGTCCCGGATGCGTGGCGGCAGGCGATTGGGAAGCTGGAAGGCGTGGAGTTCACTATTAGAGAATAAAAATTTATTCATTTATCGACAATACTATTCATCCAAAAAAGTTAAATTTCTTCCTGACAAATTATTAATGAAACAAAAAATTTGTGGGGGTATATGCTAAAAAACCTTCAATTCCCAAATTCACACCGAACATGGACAAAGAGATACACATTATTTGTAATCGCTTTCTCTTTTGGTGTGTTTTTTCTCTACGCTATGATCAGCCCTGGAATTGATTATTATGGTGCATATACCTGGATGGTCACTTCACCGGAAAAATTACCTCTGGTTGCTGAACAGACCTGGACTTTAAATCCTCCCTGGCTGGTGCCGTTTATGGCACCATTTGTCACATTACCTGGAAATGCCGGACTAATCACATTTATGGCTGCCATGATTATTATGACTGTTGTGGGTTGCTATATGTTTGGTGGTCGGCCAATATTAACTTTATTATCTGCTCAAATGTGGTGGGTTCTATGGTGGGGTCAATTGGAGGGTTGGGGAATCTTCGCTCTTGTTCTTGGTTGGGTCGCCGTCCTGCGAAAATCCTGGTTGATAATGTTCTTATCGCTAGCTATTGCTTCATTTAAACCACAGGTGGGATTTATCCCGGTTATTGCTTTGTGGTGGTGGATCGGATCTGGTCGTTGGAAATCCTTTGTCGCGATGGTCTTGCTTCTGATTGTCAGCATCCTCATTTGGGGACCATGGCCAATCTGGTACTACCAGGGAATTACTAGCTTTGTGGGTGACCTTCATTACGGGCCATGGAATTCCTCCCTAGGATACATAGCAATTCCACTACTCATTCCGGCTTTACTGCTTCCTTTGAATCGGGAAAAGAGACTGATTGCATTAACTGCAACCACACTATTGTTTTCTCCTTATTTGCCTTTTTACAGCACAATTTTATTATTGTGTTTTAACATTCCAACTTGGATGTATATTTTTGGATTTATCGGATATTTACCAGCTTTTTTTGATACCACACTTCCATGGAATTTTATTGCTTTCTTGCCAATAAGTGTTTTACTGTGGTTATATTGGCCTTTCATCATAAAACTACTTCATTTAATGATGCTTTTTACAAAAAGGGCTGCAATTGTCAAAAATAAGTGAAAACCAAGTTGTAATTATCGGAAGTGGATTGTCTGGTCTTTCAGCTGCTTATCAGTTAAGCAAACAGGGCTGTCAGGTGACCATCGTGGAAAAATCATCTGTGCCAGGTGGACTTGCCAGTTCTATCTCCATTCAGGGAGAAATTGTCGAACGCTTTTACCATTTTATTTGTCAAACAGACCATCATTTATTAAATCTGGCGAGTGAGCTTGGAATATCCACAAAATTACATTGGCAAGCCACAAAAACATCCTTTTATCATGATGGAAAGATGTATCCATTTGGTACTCCATGGAATTTACTAAATTTTTCTGCGGTTCCATTCATACAGCGACTACGATTCGGGCTTCATATCATTTTTTCTCGCTACCGAAATGATTGGAGAACCCTGGATCGTTATCCCGGAAAAGAATGGCTTATAAAAAATATTGG
>DAOUGX010000473.1:0-3455 GCA_034428855.1 Anaerolineaceae bacterium
TGGCATTGGGTATCTGATTTTCACCTGCTTCCCCTCTTAACTGTTGAACAGCTTCCACCAGTTGATATGCACCACTTGCACCTAATGGGTAACCTCGGGCTTTCAGACCTCCCATGGTGTTGATCGGCACGTCGCCTTTTAATGTTAATTTATCTCCCAACGCCAGCTTCCAACCCTCACCTCTTGGGGCAAAACCGGCTGCTTCCAATGATAGAACCCCGAATATGCTGAAGGCATCATGCAGTTCGAATAAGTCTACATCACTGGGTAAAATACCAGCTTGTGAGCATGCATGTTCCAGCGAAACGCCGGCTGCACGAAATGCTAATGGGTCAGGGCGATCATGTAAGGCTAATGTGTCAATTGCAACATCAGAACCAATCACCCGCACCAGAGGATGTCCTACATTTTTTGCGATTTCAGGAGTGGTTAAGATTAACGCGGCTGCACCATCAGCGTAAGGGGCGATATCGAACATATTCATGGGAGCGGAGACCATACCTGCTTTTTCATAAACTTCCGGTTTAATTGCTTTACGGAACATTGCATAGGGATTATTTACTGCATTCGAATGCCCTATCAGGGGGAATGCTCCAAATGCCATTCGGTCAGCTTTTGGATTTTCGTACATATAGCGTTGCATTAATAACCCCGCCTGAGCTGTCAGAGTCTGCCCGGTAACAACTTCATAGTCATAATCCATGACCAGTTTGGTCGGTTCTTCCATGGAGTCACCGGAAAGGTCGGTAAATTTTTCCACCCCTAAAGCCATGGCGATATCCACCCATCCAGAAGCAACTGCCAGGTAGGCGAGTCGAAATGCCGCAGCTGAAGAAGCCTCTCCAGCTTCTACGGTGTAAGCCTCCGACCCTTCCAAAAAAGCATTATCTGTTACCAGTGCGCCAAGATTTGCCTGATGGGATGCTACTGGAGAAATTAAATTACCCACATACACAGCTTCAGGAATGAGTCCTCCAGAATCTTTTTTGGCTGCTTGTATGGCACGGGCAGAGATATTGCGCAGTGATAGATCCCAGTGTTCACCCACTGGAATTTGACCTACACCTGCAATCACCACTTCTCTCATGATTCCTCCCTTACCGCATGGTTAATTTACCACGCAAGCGTGTGTAAGTAGCATAGTCAACTTCTGTTCGACGGGCAATATATTCCTGAGTTTTTAATGCTTTATCTCGTCGATGAAGAATTTGTTCTGTCACGGTAATATCCATAGCATCAGATCCAGCACCAGATCCAAAGGAAACTAAAAGTATCCGATCCCCAGGTTCTGCCTCATCCAGAATAGCTGTCAAACCGACAATCGAAGCTCCAGCATAGGTATTCCCAATCACCGGAGATAATAAACCGGTTTTGTATTGTTCTTTTGAAAAACCCAATAGTCCTGCTACCCGTTGAGGAAATTTTGTGTTTGGCTGGTGGAATACTGCATACTTATAATCAGCCGGGGTGGTGTTATTGGCTTGCATCAAATGTTTTCCAGCTTCTGTGATGTGTTTAAAGTAAGCCGGATCACCGGTAAAACGTTGACCGTGTTCTGGATAATGTTGTTGTGGGCGTCGCCAAAAATCTGGGGTATCGGTAACATAGGAAAAAGTGGCATTAATGGTTGCAACAGATTCCCCGGCTGGTCCGATAATATAGGCAGCACCTCCAGCAGCAGCTGTATATTCCAGAGCATCGCCTGGCCGTCCCTGGGCGGTATCAGCACCGATCGCCAGAGCATATTTGGCCATACCTGAACCTACAAAACCAATGGCTGCTACCATGGCTTCCGTACCGGCTTTACAGGCAAATTCCCAGTCGCCAGCCTGAATATGTGGGGAACAGCCTATTGCTTCAGCAACAATGGTGGAAGATGGTTTAACTGCATATGGGTGAGATTCAGATCCGATCCATACAGCGCGTATATTTGTCGGGTCAATACCAGCGCGTTTGAGCGCATTACGAGATGCTTCGATTGACATGGTGATAGTGTCTTCGTCTAAACCGGGCACTGCTTTTTCTTTGATGGGCAAGCCTTCATCATCACCCGCTTTCCATAAACGTGCAACTTCTGTTGCCGGTAATCGATACCGAGGAATATAGACACCGTATCCGACGATTCCAACTGGAAGTTTCGGTTTTAATAAAATGGGATCAGTTACGAAATCATTCATAATTATTGTTCTCTCCATTCTGACAGAATTTCTTGGGCGCGTTCCACCCGAACATTTTTTTCATTTGCTAATTGGACAGCCAGGCGTGTGATTTCTTCTCCCTCAGCACCCGCTGTGATGGCAACCTGACGAGCATGCAGACTCATGTGTCCGCGTTGAATACCTTCTGTAGCCAGAGCCCGTAGTGCAGCCAGATTTTGTGCTAAACCAGCTGAAACGATGATTTCAGCTAATTGTTGGGCTGTCTCAACCTTCAATAGAGCGAGTGCAGCTTTGGCAGTGGGATGGACCCGTGTGGCTCCACCCACAATACCCACAGCCATTGGCATCTCAATGGTGCCAACCAAATTTCCATCTTTATCTTTTGACCAGGTGGTCAGACTGGTGTATTTCCCGGACCTGGCTGCGTAAGCATGAGCTCCAGCTTCTACCGCCCGCCAATCATTTCCAGTGGCAATAACGATCGGGTCAATCGCGTTCATAATACCTTTGTTGTGAGTTGCTGCCCGATACGGGTCCACAGCAGCGAATGCCCAGGCAGCGATTATGCCATCCCGCACTTCATCGGCGCTAAACTCACCGAAAGCAAGATTTTCCTTCAGTATGGTTACCCTGGCACGCGCCAATCGTCTGTCTGCCAGGTTGGATAGAATGCGTAAATGCACTTTTCCACCAGTCAGTGATTCGATCTGGGGTGCCAGTGTCTCGGCGGCTGTATTGACCGCATTTGCGCCCATAGCATCGCGCACATCGAAAATCAGATGAACTACCAGAAATGGTCCAATGGGTGAATCCTGAATTACACGTACTTCAATATCCCGTGGTCCGCCACCATATTTGCTTAAGACAGGATCAACTTTTCCAGCGCTTGCTAATAATTCTTGTTTGGCTTCCAAAATCTTTAATCGTGCGCTGTGGATTTCATCTAATCCAAGCACTTGAATCTGGGCAATCATTTCTGGATGGGTGGTGTGTGCAAAAAAACCTCCCGACGATCGTGCCAGTTTTGCCATGAAAGATGCACTGGCTACCACGGAAGGCTCCTCCAAAACCATCGGAATTAAAACTTTTCGTCCATTGACGATAAAATTTTGAGCAACCCCCAGAGGAAGGCTGAAAGTACCGATCACATTTTCAATCATGTGATCGGCCTGTTCAATTTTCAATCCATTTTCACCACTTAAAATGGATATGATTTGAGGATCCAAATGTTGTGTTGTCTGGAGCCAGGCATGTCGTTCTGTCAGGCTCATATTGTAAAATTTTTCTTTAGCTTCT
>DAOUGX010000474.1:0-1850 GCA_034428855.1 Anaerolineaceae bacterium
CAATAACATCACTACTGGATCCGGAAATTTCCTCCTGGCCTTGTGTTCTCCGTAATACCGCTTTGACATGTGCCAAAAGAACATTAAAATCGAAGGGTTTGGTGACATAATCATCAGCCCCCAACTCCAAACCCAACACTTCGTCCAGCTCTCTGCGTCTGGCTGTCAACATAATCACCGGAATGCGCATTTGATTATGGATTTGTTTCAAAGCATCCAGACCATCCATACCAGGTAAGTTAATATCCAGTAGTACCAGATCGGGTTTTTGTTGTTCAACCATGGCAAGTCCATCCTCTGCGTTGGCAGCTGTACGGGTTTCATAACCGGCCTGCTGCAGGTTAAACGCCAGACTGCGTCGTAAGAGGGCATCATCGTCGACTAACAGGATATTTTTTGCCATTTCGGTTACTATACAATAATTTCGAGAAAATGGATAGGGTGATTGTTGATGGGGATAAAGTACATTAGTTCATAAGTTCAAGTGTTCGTAAGGTCAAAAGTTCTTAAGTTCATGTAGTGGAAACAATTTTTTCAGAATATTTGGGGATTTTATTAGAGGAGATTAAGGGATATGGAACCCGAGTGAGTCAATAACTGGAAAAAGGGTCCATTGTATTTACAAATAATTGTCAGGGTGATCTTTTATACGTTAAACTTTAAAAATGGTAAACAGGTTACGCAAATTCATTAAAACCACACTTCATCCGGAAATGTATCATGGAAAAGTGATGACACCTCCTTTTTTTGAAGGTTGGTATTTTAAGGTGGTGGATTCCACCGGTAAAAATCGCTTTGCTTTTATCCCCGGGGTGTTTGTTGGCAAGACAGCAGAAGACAGCCACGCATTCGTTCAGGTGCTGGAGGGTGAATCCCAGAGGGTGGAATACCACCGATATCCTATCGATCAATTTTGGTCAGCAGAGGATCGTTTTGAATTGCGCATAGGTGAAAATAAATTCTCATTGAATCAAATTTCACTGAATATAAAAAATGACCAACAACTGGTGATTGGAGTTCTTAAGTTTGACAATCCAGTCGCATGGCCAGTGCGTATAACTTCACCAGGTGTGATGGGTTGGTATGCCTGGGTGCCGCGCATGGAGTGTTACCATGGCGTATTGGGATTTGACCATGCTGTGAGTGGTGAGATGGTGGTTGATGGAATCCCAAGAAATTTCGATGGTGGGCGTGGTTACATTGAAAAAGATTGGGGTAAAGCTTTTCCGCAATCCTGGGTGTGGATGCAATCCAATCATTTTGAGCAACCCTGCACTTGTTTAACAGCGTCAGTAGCCATCATCCCCTGGGTCGGTACTGCATTTGCCGGTTTTATTGTAGGTTTCTGGCAGAATGGAACATTACATCGGTTTGCAACTTATGCAAACGGGAAGATTCTTCAATTGAAGGTGGATGATCAGCATGTGTATTGGCAATTGCGAAATCGCACACATCAACTGGAGATCATTGCTACGCAAGCGGAAGGTGGATTGCTCATGGCACCTACGCCAGAAGGAATGGGAAGACGCATTGCTGAAACGTTGAGTGCACGAATTCATATACGACTGGTGAGACTCAAATCGGATAGCGTGGAGTTCGAAGGGGAAGGGAAGTATGCTGGTCTCGAAGCAGTGGGGGATTTGGAAAAGCTGATCCGGATAGTTTTCTAATTAATGAAGTGATCAGCAAATTAACGAGAATTATATCCAAAGAGGAAATCGACAAATGACCGAAAGTTGACATTAATTAATATTTAATGTATTATATTTCTTAAAGTAAATAAAATTTATTACATTAAGAAAAATTATCATGAACTTTCGAGAATTTGAAAAAAGCATTGACAGTATTCC
>DAOUGX010000475.1:0-6295 GCA_034428855.1 Anaerolineaceae bacterium
AGTTCTTTAAATCCAATAAATAAACTTCTGTTAATCCATCAAATCCGGTGCTATCGAGAATTTGTTTCAGTAAGACCTCGAGGTTTTGGTAAGACGGTCTGGAAGGGTCGATCAGTGAGAATGTCAAATTGACAATGCGGTTGGCTGGTGATTTTAAAGCATCTTCGATGAGAATCGCAGCTCTGTCCACATCTAATTTCGTACCTGGATTTCCAGCTTGAAATTGTGTGCTACCGGGAATCGGAATTGCATCTGTGGCTGGTTGATCATATCGTATTGCAATTTCATCCCGCAAGAAGGATTTCAATCTTTCATCTGAAAGGGAATATCGCAGAGGAATTGGATCGGGGTCTGGGAACCGCCCCCATAAAAAGTCCCAAAAACCGCTCCAAAATGGTTGTGTGATTCTTTGTTGATCTGCTGCAGTCAACATGCCTTCCAAATCCAGTTCGAATCCAATCGAGGAAGGTCTAATTTGTATGATGGATTGGTTATATCGAATTTCAACCGCCAGACTGAACGCTTTTATTAATCGGTCTGCAGCTGTTTGTCGATCTAATCCACCAACTGGAACACCACCGATTTCAGAACCGATCGGGAGACTGGCACGAATGCGACTATAACTAATTAGCTGAACTGTGATCAGAATTACAGTCAAAACAATTAGAAAAATCGAAACTCCACGAATTATGATGAGTCCAATATTACGCATAATTACCAAACGATTTTACCAGATTCTGGTGAGTAAATTATTTTACTTAGGATATACTTAAAAATTATGAATGACTACTCTCAAGAAATATTAGAAATTCTTGGCAACATCCATTTGTTTGATTCCCTGGATGAACATCAATTAAATGAATTAAGTGAACAATTAGATACTGTTTTTTTTAAACAAAACGAAATAATTTATGAACAAGGTTCAGAACCAGATGGCTTTTATATCGTTTTAAGTGGCAGGGTGTCCATTCAATTGGAGACTGATGATGATCCATTTCAACTCTCAATCTGCCAAAAAGGCGACTATTTTGGAGAAGAAGGTCTGATTCATGATCAAAATCGAGAAGTCACTGCACAAGCGATTACGAATGCGATTTTGATTCATATTAATAAACACCAGGTAGAAGAGATTTTTGAAACTTATCCTGAAGTGATTGAACCAGCACTTTTATCCGTAAAAAGTTATAACATTTTCCTAAAGCACCCATTCGCTTGGCGGGCACCTCGTGAAGCAGTTCATTTTGTCGCACGAAAACACGATATTTTTCTTTGGTTTGGGTTGATTCCTCCGGTTGTTTTAGGTTTTTTATCCATTTTATTCTTTATCTATTTCATTTTCTTTGTTCCCACTTTAAATACTTGGTTGCTTTATTTATTGGCATTTCTTACATTGACGTTTGTTGGATGGTTTGTTTGGAAATTAATCGATTGGTCAAATGATTTCTCCATTGTTACGAACCGTCGTATTGTTTCTCTTGAAAAGGTTGCCTTATTTTATGAAAGTCGCCAGGAAGCACCTCTGGATGCAATTCTGGCTGTGGAGATTAAATCATCTCAATTAGGACGCTGGTTAGGATATGGGGACATAGTCATTCGAACTTTTACTGGGGTAATTAATTTTAAGAATTTAGCAAACCCGGAATTAGTAATCCGGTTGATTAATGATGAAAAAGGGAGAGCAAGTTATCAATCGAACAAATTGGGGAAAATTTCAAAAGAAAGAATACTTCGCAGTCGAATCGGATTTGAAACAAATCAATCCGAGGATTATTCCGAAGAAAGCGAAGAAAACGAAATTAATCCAACCGATGTTCCGCAGGTGGTGGAATCGAGTAATTTCATAGAATTTCTTTCATCTTTATTTGGGTTAAGGTTGGAAAAATCTGGCACCCTAATTTATAGAACACACTGGTATATTCTGTTAAAAAAAGTGATTTGGCCATCATTATCATTTTTATTACTCATATTAACTGTGGTTTATTCCATCTTTGAATTTTATCCATCTATCAATTTTGGTACGATTTTGTTAATTCAAGCTGGTATTGGATTGGTGATTTTCATGTGGTGGCTGTATCAATATTGGGATTGGAGAAATGATCGGTACATCGTCACAGATGATCAAATAATTGATGTGTATAAAAAGCCTTTGGGCCAGGAACAAAGAAGGTCTGCTCCCATAAAGAATATTCAGACTGTTGAATTTGAACGACTGGGCATCATTAGCTTAATCCTGAATTTCGGAACAGTATTTATTCGGGTAGGCGATACAACATTCACATTTGATTATGTTTTTAATCCTTCCATGGTGCAACAGGATGTCTTTGAAAGATATCAAAAATATATGCAAAATCAAAAACAGAAAGAAAAAGATGCATTACGAAATGAAGTTGCAGAGTGGTTGGAGATTTATCATGAGGTTGTACAAAAAAAGTCAAAATCCACAGATTCTTCCAGTGACGAAGAAATTTCAGGGTACAATATAGGCGATTATTAGTTTCAGGCGGGATTATCCGTTTTAGTAAGGTGAAATATGGCAATACGAGAAATTGTAACAATACCCGATGAAGTACTCCGGAAAAAAGCTCACAAAGTAACAAATTTTGACAAAGATCTTATTACTTTAGTGGAAGATATGTTTGAGACAATGCGTCAAGCTCCTGGGGTAGGCCTTGCTGCTCCTCAAATTGCACTCTCTCAAAGAGTGATTGTGGTTGAATATGGAGAAGAAGGAGAAAAGCCCAAATCATTTGCGGTTATTAATCCTGAAATTATTAAAACCTCTGCTGAAACTGAAATGGGTATTGAAGGGTGCCTTTCCATACCAAATCTGGTAGGGGAAGTTGAAAGGTTTTCAGCTGTGGGTGTTAAAGGTTTCAATAAATTAGGTAATCCGGTAAAAATCAAAGCAACTGGCTGGTTAGCCAGAATATTTCAACATGAAATTGATCATCTGGAAGGAATCCTTTTTACCGATCGTGCTACTCGAATCTGGCAACCACCTCTCGAAGATACTGAAGAATTACCCGAATAAGTTATACAATTCGATAGATGTTTCTAACCCACTTATCATTAACTAATTTTCGTGCTTTCTCCCGCCTGGACATGGATTTGCCCCGGCGGATTCTTTTATTAGTTGGTGACAATGCACAGGGAAAAACCAGTCTATTGGAAGCTGTTTACTTCCTTTCTACCTTCACGTCCATTCAAGCCAGTGCTGACCGGCAGGTGATTAGTTTTTTAGCCTTAAATGATTCCATTCCTGTGAGTCGACTGGTGGCTGATGTATCCCGAAACGGAAAAATCCATCAAATTGAATTACGATTAATCCTCGAACAAAACGGATCACAAAATGGTTTTCGATTCCGGAAGGAAATACTTGTAGATGGGAACAAAAGATCTGCTCATCAAGCAGTCGGGTTGTTTAATGCAGTCATTTTCTTGCCATATATGACACGGATTATCGAAGGGGGACCTGAAGAAAGAAGAAGATACCTGAATCTTGCACTTGCGCAAGTTATCCCTGGGTATGCTAAAGCACTCAGTGAATATATGCAGTCCCTGAACCAGCGAAATGCACTGCTCAAACAAATTGCAGAACGAAACTCTGATGTGTCGCAGTTAGATTATTGGGACAATTTGCTGACTGAAAAAGGTTCATTTATATTTCATTCGCGAATTAAAGCGATAGCTGAAATTGAATCATTTGCCAATCAAATTCATCGATCATTAACCAATGACCAGGAAATTTTAAAATTTTCTTATCAATTGGCTCTGGATGAAAATTTTGCCAGGGAATGCAAACCTGAAGATCATATCAGCATTTCCCAACTTCAAGAGTTCTTTCTCAAAAATTTATTAAGTAAACGGAGAGAAGAAATAGTAAGGGGAGTCACTACCATTGGACCCCACCGGGATGAATTAATCTTTATGGTCAATGATGTGGATTTAGGAAATTTTGGTTCTCGCGGACAAATTCGCACAACAATGTTGGCCATCAAACTTGGAGAATTGGAATTCATGAAAAAACGAACCGGAGAAAAGCCTGTTCTTTTATTGGATGAAACTCTGGCAGAGTTAGATCAAAACAGAAGGGAACGGTTATTGTTGGCCATTTCTGAAGGTGATCAGACGTTCCTTACGACTACGGATCTAAAATTATTTCCTTCAGAATTCACAAACCATTCTACTATCTGGACTATTCAACAAGGAATTATTCAATCTTAGATTTTTTATAAGATCGGTGTCTTGGCTGGAACACCGGTACGTCTGGGATATATTTTAGGTGTTCTGGCAATTTTATTAATAACGACCAGGTACCTTTCCTCTACCACACCTGGAATTGTGATCGGTAACAATTGCCTTAAATTACCACCCAGAATTTGAATAGCCTTGTTTGCGTTTTGAGTTTCAATCGGGCCACTTTCTCCTTTTTGAGCAATTACTCCTCCACCTAAACGAGCCAAAGGCAGTAAAAACTCCAACAGAATAGGTAAATTTGCCACCGCTCTTGCCACAGCCCATTCATATTTTTCCCGATGATTATGGTCCTGTCCTAATTCTTCCGCACGTCCCTGAATGATGGTTACATGATTAAGTTTTAATGTATCAACTATATGTTGGCAAAATTTCGTTTTTTTTCCTACCGATTCGACTAAGGTTAATCGCATGGATGGATAAATAATTTTCAATGGGATTCCAGGAAATCCAGCACCTGTACCGATATCGATCAGACTTTTGGGTTTTTCTTCACCCCATGCAAGGATACAGGATAATGAATCTAAAAAATGCTTGTTTCGTACCTGTTCACTATCTCGAATTGCTGTCAAGTTAAATTTCTCATTCCAGAAAAGTAATTCTTTTTCATAAATTCGAAATGCCTCAATTTGAGATTCGGTTAATTGAATTTTTAATAATTGTTGAGTGTGAAGAATAAATTGGTCCATATCCATTTATTATATTGAGAACTTCTCTTTTCCAAATATTCCTTTAAGGATTTTGGCGTAAGTTGAACTAGACCTTATTAAAGGTGAAGAATAGTTCTCCTTGTAATCAACCAATTCAAAGGCCTTTTTTAAGGATTCTGAATCCCAAAAAGGTGGTAAGAATTGGGAGGTTCTTCCTATTTCTATCAGCGTGTGAGCGTCTGACCCCACCGTTCCAAGTAAGTTATTAGTTTTGGCAAAGTTTTTTGCTTCCTCATTGATTTGTGAAACAAAACTCCGTGCATTAAAAATTTCGATGGCATCAATAAAAGGCGTTATTTCCATTAAGTCATCCAACTCCCAACCATGTCTAAGGCGATCAAATGGATGTGATACGCTGATGAATGCATCCTGGTTTCGTAATCTCTCAATGGTCTCCCGTGGAGATAATCCCCTGGGTATTTCTTCCTGAACAAAAAAGGCCAGAATCTCACCTTTGGTCGTCAAAATTTCCTCTCCAATTATGATCAACTCTGGGGCCAGCTCTTTAGCTTTTACTGCCCCCCGGATCGTATTATGATCTGTAATTGCTATCCTATCCATCCCGCGTTTTTGAGCGACTCGAATTAAATCCTTTACCTTTACTAAACTATCTCCCGAGGCAGAAGTATGGCAATGCAATTCAGTTCTCCATTTTTGCATATTTCTTTTCCTTCAATCCTAATAACTCCAGTGAAAATAACCAGGTAATCATACCCAAAGAATTACCAAACCATAAAGTCGCAATCCGAATGATTAAGGTAGCAAAAGTTGCACTGGAAGGAGTCATACCAACCAGAATCGTAAGCATACCAGCGATGGATGCTTCAGCAGCCCCTAATCCACCTGGAAGCGTGGATACTGCAGCAATTACAGTGGAAAATGCAAGAATAAAAATGGCATTAGCGAAGGTTTCACTATTTGCAGGTAAACCCAGGGTAGTCAATAAATAATAAAACCCAACTCCTTCAAAGAACCAGGAAATAGTTCCAAGACCTACCGCCAACAATGTTGCTTTTGGACGAAACACAACAAAACTACCTTCATAGAATTCAATTAAATGAGAGGTATACCTATTAATAATTGGAATTTTTTTAGTGAAATTCAACAGTTTATACGCAATTGACTTGATTTGAGAAATAATGATTATAGAAAGTAAAAATAATAAAACAAACACAAATACCGCTGTATATTGAGGATAAGCAATCACACCCAGTGTTGAAAGCAATAAGACAGCTATACCATCACTAATCCTTTCTGCGACCACTACAGAAACACCCCGTGAAACCGGAATCCCGGTCATTTCATTTAACCAGACACCTTTGAGTATCTCC
>DAOUGX010000476.1:0-2965 GCA_034428855.1 Anaerolineaceae bacterium
TATATAATGCAAATCGCCAGGCGTATCATTGATGGAGATGGGCAACTTGGAATGCCTGAATGGAGTCAATGGGGTGAATATCTCAAAGATGGATTCAAATGGTTCGTTGGCTTGTTAATTTATTCATTACCCTTGATTATCATTTTTTCTGCAGGTTATTTTGTGTATTTTCTGAGTTTTATTGGAATAGCAGCCTTCGAAGAATCAGCCAATCCCTCAGCATGGTCAATTATCTTACCCTTCTTCGGAATGGGAGTTCTGTTCATAACCATTTTTATTGGAATTCTTTTATCTTTAGTGGAATTTGCATTTTTACCTGCCAGTTTAATGCATGTTGTTCATACCGGAAAACTATCGTCCGTATTTAAGATCAGTGAATGGTGGCCGGTGATGAAAAAGAATTTCCTCGGTTTCCTGGTGGCAATTATTTTTCTATTTGGATTTTATTATTTCATGATGATGGCATTCTCTGCTCTTTACATGTCGATCATTTTGTGTTTTGTTATACCAGTAGCTATGGCACCATTAACTTTTTTGATGGGATTGTGGACAATTCCTCTCTTTGCGCAAGCATACAAAGATGCCAAACCTGAAGAAATTCATGTCAATCAATCGCAGGAATTAATCGAATGATTGATATTCGGTTATTGAGGCTGAATGATTACGAGCATCTCATTAACCTTTGGAGCAATACAGAAAATTTAGGTCTGAGCAACGCTGATTCACAAATTAACCTGGAAATTTTTCTCAATCGAAACCCTGGTTTAAGTTTTGTAGCTGAATCCAACGATCGAATCATTGGAACCATTTTGGGTGGTCATGATGGTCGCCGGGGTTTTATTTACCATCTGGCTGTGGACAAAAATTTTCGCAACCAGGGGATTGGTAAACTTTTAGTTACACACTGTCTGGATGTTTTTGCCAGCATGGGTATTGAACGCTGTCACATTCATGTATATGCCAATAATCAAGCAGGAATTGATTTCTGGCAAAAATATGGATGGTATACACGACCCGAACTGGTCTTGTTATCCAGGGATTTATCAAATTCAGAATAATTATTCTTAAGGATTACTTAGTTAATTTGGCTAGTTCTTCTTCTTTAGCCAATTGTTTCGCATGGGAGTATGTCATAACGATATAAATCCCGAATAATAATAAAATCAAAGCAGATATGACAAAATCATAAACAGAGAATTCCCCAATACTGGTTTGAACTTTGGGGTTACCAAAGAAAAACACCAGTGCATTGGTGATGATCAGGATCAAACGAACCTCGGTAGGACTTAACCCAGCATAAGAAATTCTAAACTCATTGCGGATATACGTCAGGATATAAACCAGGTTGCCTAACAACAGGTAACCCACCAATGCTACCATTGCGATTCGAAAATCAACATAAGGTGACATACCAATCCCGACCATGATGATCACTTCCCCAAAACCATCAATTGTATGGTCTATGAAGAACCCATACCGTGGACGTTCAATTTTCCGATAGCGTGCCAGGGTTCCATCCAGACTGTCACCGAACCAATTAATCACCAAACCCAGGCTGGCTACCCACAGAAAAGCAGAATTCTGGTTGGTTAAGTAATAACTGATTCCAATTAAGAATGTGCCTAAAAAACCAAACAATGTCAATTGATCCGGCGTCATCCAGGCAGGCATTCTACTGGCAAGCCAGCCCAGGGTAAACCGTTCTAATTTAGATAGTAGTGATCGATTGATCCGTGTATGTTGCTGTTCCTTATTTGTCATACCGTCTCTCCTCAAACTGAAATATCTGGCCATACCGGATAAAACATTGCCCATTGTTCCGGTGCACTTTTTATAAATTCTTCGGCAACTGACATTACACGTTCTGTATTTTCCATTAATTCTACATCACGATCAGGATGTTTGTGCAATTCCATTAATTCTGACGCATGTAATATATAACGTTGATTGGGTTGTCGAATACAAGCCAAAATCATGACGGGGGTTTCCGTGCGAATCGCCATTTGAATAGTCGTAACTGGAATAGCGCTTGGATGTCCAAAGAATGTCGGCATATGATGGCCTCCACCCCAGGGTCGATCAACACCTGTAATCACCGTTCCACCGTTCCGAAGATGTCGCGTTGCCTGTTGAAATGATTCCATTGTTAAGGGCTCTACATCCAGGCCGGCTTTCCTGCGTAATTCATTATGCCATTGATACCCTGGATTCGGATTTGGATAGGATAAAACCAAAGGCCTCGCCCCTTGCAATGCAATTGCATAACCAGCCAGGTCGAAAGCTCCCATATGTAGGATTAAACCTAAAGTATGTTGTTTCCCGGATTTGACGCGTTCAAGAAAATACAGCAGGTTATCATCAAATTGAATGAATTCACGTATACGTTCTTCCTTACGGAAACAGTGAAAATAATCATATAAACTTATTCCGCTGGATATATAGACCTTTCTTACCTGGGTTGTCAGAGCATCCCCACTCAAAGTCTTACCACTGATCATCCATTGATTCGCACGTACAGCTTTTATTTGATCATTATCTTTTTTCCTGGCAATCATTGTGGTTATCAGTTTAACAATCTGAAAACCAGCTTTTGATGGTAGTATTTCACCTAAAAACATACCAATTCGATTGACAGTGGGTGAGAAAAAAATATTTTTCATGCTATCTTCAAAAATCATTTTTTGTCGGTTTATTTTGATTATAAAGTGAATGAACGAGTTCATACAAGCTTATCGTTTTATCCATGCAACTTAAATCCAAAATTCTCGTATATTAATTTATAAATCGTATGATTGGATTGAAATCCAGTGAAAAATTGTTTATGATTGGAATTGAAAATGTCAAATGAAATGAAACCACCATTAACTGAAAAAGAATTATTGAACAAACGATTGGAGAATACGAGTTGGGGTTTATTCCTGATCGTGATTGGCGGCATCTGGCTTATTCCGGATCGCCTGGTTCC
>DAOUGX010000477.1:0-21442 GCA_034428855.1 Anaerolineaceae bacterium
TAATCTGTTGTGTGAAAATCATACAATAAAAAATTATCGACTTCTGAAAATATCCATCTTCTGTGAAGGAGCGGTGAAATTTGGTGCTTATGTCTGGCAATAAGATTAGCATCTTCAGATTCATCCCAATAGGCACGTTTGTATTCCATCCCATATTTTTCAGATAGTCCTTCCATTTGACCGTGTCCAAACATAGGTAAACCTGGTAAAGTGCTCATCAGCGTACAAATTCCGAAATATTTGTCACCCTTACCAAATTGTTCAACTGCAGTTTTTTCATCTGGATTATTCATGAAGTTTACGAAACGTTTTAAGATTTGAGGATCAAATTCAATTGTTTTTTTTATGAGTAATCTATAGTTAGAATTATCCTCATTTCTAAGCATATTCATAAATGCGGAATTATAGACACGATGCATCCCTAAAGTTCTTACAAAATAACTTTCCATTAACCAAAATGCCTCAGCAAGTAAAAGTGTATCTGGCGCATCGGAAGCTAAACGGTCAACAACATCGCGCCAGAATTCTGCTGGCATGAGTTGGTCAAAGCGGTCTTTTGTCAACCCGAACTCAGCTCGTGAAGGAATATCTCCGCCTGAACCTGGCTCTGGAAACCATAGACGTTGATAATGTTTTTTCGCTAATGTCATAGCAGCATCAAATCGAATGATTGGGAACCGTCTGGCAACAGAAAGAATGGTCTGATAAACTGCTTCTCTTACTTCTGGTATTAAATAATTTAGTTGGGCAGTATCATTCCATGGCATTGTTGTTCCATCATTCCCATGGTAAACAAATCTGGTTTCACCAGTCTTGTGGTTTTTTAGAAGAAAAACAACTGCAGCGTCAGTCCGATCATAGTAATGATCCTCAATTTTTATTTCAACTTCTGGATATTTTGATAGATTTTCACCATTAAAAGTATAAGAAGGGTATGGACTATAGTTTAATTGAACAAACCAATCGGGATGTTCATACACCCAATTTGAATCTATTCCCATGTGGTTTGGCACCATATCAGCCGCTAATCGAATTCCTTTCTGCCATGCTTTTTCTTTTAACCGGATGTAAGCAGATTCTCCTCCTAATTCCGATGCAATCTGATAACCTTCTAAAGAATAGGCAGACGCTATTGCTTCCGGATTTCCACAAAGTTGTTTTATTCGTGCTGAGGCTTTACTTCTCTCCCATAATCCAATTAACCAGAGCCCATTAAAGCCACGATCTCGTAATTCTTCTAATTCTTGATCAGGAATTTGATCGATTGTAGTTATCGAAATATTATATTTTTTTCTAATTTGGTCAATCCAAACATATGTGTTTTTGGCGATTAGAACTAAACTTGGCATCCATTCTTTATCAGGACTGAATTTTTCAAAATCAAGATCCCAGGATTGCTGGTAACTTGGAACAATGCTAGGGCCAGATCCTGTAAATGTTGTTTTAATTTCTTCTTTGATGAAATCCAGTCCACTAAGAAGACGATAAAGCAAATCACCTAACAAAAATCCCCAATGATTGCGTATATATTCCAATTGGCCTGGAATCGAATGAGGTATTTTTAAGGCAGGTGTTCTCATCATTTCTACCAAATTTTGATTATCAGGACCAAAATGAGGTTTTTGATCAAAAAATGTATTAAGAAGACCAATGAATTTTTTATATTCACTATTCAGTTCGAGCTGTTTATCATTGAAAAGCTCACGATAAATTTCTAAAGCAGGATTTTGGTTTTCCACCCATAAAAGGATGATTTCCTCCAAAAGTAGAGAATTTGAATTATTCATTATTAATCTTTTTGAGTAATCAATTAAATTCTCTTTTTGTTGATAAATAGAAAGTGGAGGAAATTCATTTAGAAAGAGTTGAATAACTTTCTGGGTTTCATCAGGTGTGAGATGATGCTCTAAGAATAGCAAGGCTTCATCCAGAATTTCAGGGTTAAATTTTTCCCGGTAGGTTTTGAACATAAAATGGAAAATTTCATCCATTAGTCCAATTGCATAGATCTCGCTCGCTTTAACAGCAGTTTCTGGATAATTTAGTAAATCTTTTTTGTTATTAATTTTTGAGGTTAACAACCTGGCGTTATGAAAATTTCCAATAATTACATTACCGTCGGTTTCAAATAAACCCAAATCAAAGTTGTATTTATCGCGAGATTGTCTTGAAATGTGAAATTCCATCAGAATATCATTCATCGTTCCCTCCCGAGTCATCAATACTTAATTATATCCATTTCAATTAAGATGGCATCATGAATTAAAAAAACTGCACTCCTTTCTGTTGGCTATGTCCAACTCCTGAGGTGCAGTTCATTTCTTCCAGTATTTCAATTAAACTCTCTTAAGAATGTGGGTAATTATATTAGAGCCACTTCCACCGATATTTTGTGCCATACCAATTTGAGCATTTTCCACCTGACTTCCATCAGCCTGATGACGTAATTGTTGTACTACTTCAACCAACTGATACATGCCAGTTGCGCCAACAGGATGTCCACGTGCTTTTAATCCACCACGGGTAGCTATGGGCACTTTTCCTGATGGGAGGATTTCTCCATCCAGACCTAATTGCGGACCTTTCCCACGTTCAGCAAAACCTGATGCTTCTAATGATAGGGCAGCCATGATTGAAAATGCATCATGAAGTTCAAATAAATCAATATCTGCTGGACCGATACCTGCCTGACTGTAAGCTTTTTTGGATGAGATTTCAGCAGCTCTAAGCCAAAGAGGATCTTTTCGATCATGAACAGCGATTGAATCGGTTCCTGCAGCGCTGCCAATAATTTTAATGACAGGATTTGCAGAAGAATGTCCAATTTTCTCTAAAGGAACCATTACGACTGCGGCTGCGCCATCTCCAACTGGTGATGCATCCATCAAATTGATTGGATCAGCAACCATTCCAGCTTCCAGATATTGTTTTTCCGTTATCGCTTTTCTGAAGCGAGCATGCGGGTTATGGACACCGTTAGCATGAGCATTAATGGAAAATGGAGCAAAATCGTTTTTAGTCCATCCATATTCGAACATATATCGACGCATAATCAAGGCGTTTAAGGCGACAAATGATACTCCCTGAGTTACTTCCCAATCAGCATCAGCAGCAGTCGCTAGTTCTGCTGTTATTTCTGCTCCAGGTGAATCGGTCATTTTTTCCACACCAACTGCAACTGCTGTGTCAATGGCACCGGATGCTACGGCCAATAATGCTGTCCGAAATGCAGCTGCACCAGAACTACAAGCTGATTCAACTTTGAACGATTCTGCATATCGAAGTCCTACCCAATCTGCAATGTAAGCCCCCAATTGAGCCTGGTGATTTGCGGATGCAGACATCATATTTCCGACATACAACGCATCGACCTGATTCAAACCTGCATCCTTTACCGCGTCAAGAACAGCGAAACCTGCTAATTCACGCAGTGATTTATCCCAATGTTCATCAATTTTTGTTTGTCCGATTCCTATGACGGCTACTTCTCGCATGTGGAAGACCTTTCTTGTTTATTGATATATCAAAATTATATCTTTAGAACCTATCAGGAACTATCAGGATGATCGAAATTGTCTAATGTATAATTAGCTGCAGGTGTTGAATGATGGAAAGAAAAGCAATGGTGCCCACTCGGATATTTTTCTTTTTCATATTATTAATTTTAGTAGGGTGTAAACAAACCACCTCACAACCCCAAATTGAACAGAACTATCCAGAAATTGTTGGTACTAATAGTAACCAGGTTGAAGCTACTGAAACTTATATACCTTCAATTACCCCAGAAAATCATCAAATAAAATTATGGATTGATCCGGTAATATCGGATTACATTCAATTGGACGAATTTATAAATTCCAGTTCAAAAATTGTCACAGATAAAAATGAAGCAGAAATCTGGATTTCGATTGAAAATTCTGAAAATACGAATGGAAAGATAATTTTTGAAGATTATTTTGTTGTAGCAGTTCCATTTATTAATCGAATCACCAATATATCTTTTTCTGAGTTAAGTAATATCTGGAATGGTACTTCAGAACGGAAGAATGAAATGCTTTGGATCAAGCCGGAAGATTTGTCTGAACTGGTTCTAATTTTCAATGAAGATCCGGTTGGAAATGTTATTGAATCACAAGCGCTTCCCGAGGAATGTAATGAAAACAATTGTTTCAAATTAATAAATTTTTCTAAGATCGACCCAACCTGGCGAATCATTAGTGTTGATAATCAATTACCTTTAGATAAAAATTTTCAAAGAGAAAAGTATCCTCTCGTTTTGAAGATAATTGCTCAGAACCTGGACATAACAGATCAATCGGCTGAAATAATTTCCAACTTTGAGGTAACAACTAATTTTTCTCCTTCTTTGTTGACGACTGTAATGTTAACGGGAACAACTGCGATGGTTCGAAACACTGCCTTTCAAATGGAACAATTTGGACTGGATTTTCCTGTAAAGAATTTAAAGGAAATTTTAAGTGGTATTGATGTCCTTCATGTTTCCAACGAAGTGCCATTCTATTCTCAATGTCCCTCAGCTGTTCCTGTCCGACAGGAGATGCGTTTTTGTAGCGATCCCAAGTATGTAGAAACTTTAATATCAATGGGAGTGGATGTGGTGGAATTAACTGGCAACCACTTATTAGATTGGGGTCCTGATGCATTTTTTGAAACAATGTCAATTTATGATTCTTATGGATTAAAAACTTACGGAGGAGGTAGAGACATTACAGAAGCCGAAGAACCATTAGTGATTGAAATTAATGGAACAAAAATTGGTTTCTTAGGTTGTAATTTGCCCGGCCCGGAAAACAATTGGGTCTCTGGTGATAGACCAGGCAGTTTACCATGTGATTTAGATTTGTTAGAAGAAAAAATCCGAAATCTCACAGCACAACAGATTAACCCCATTTTTACTTTTCAACACAATGAATTTAATACATTCAAAGCAACCCAACAAATGCGGGATGATTTTTGGAGAATCGCCAAGGCTGGTGCTGTAATTGTGAGTGGAAGTCAGGCACATTATCCACAAGGGATTGATTTTGTTGAATCTTCATTTATCCATTATGGTCTTGGAAATTTTCTTTTTGACCAGATGTACACTTATTGGGCAATGGCGACAATTGATATTCATTATTTTTATAACAACCATTACATTAACACAAAGCAAATACCTATCATCAATGAAAATTTTGGTCAACCTAGAATTATGAATGAAGAAGAAGAAAAATTATTATTTGAAAAGATTTATAGTAATAGTTTTTATTATCAAAAAGAAAGCCAATGAATCGCTTTTTCGTTCGGTTTTTATTTTCAATAGTTGTGTTATTAACAGGATGCAGACCAGCGCTTGGTACAGATATTCCGATTGAACATCCGATTGAAAACAAGACACCAATTTTTCAACTAACACGTACCCCATTTCAACCCTTGCCCGTTGAAAAAAATATTAATAAAAATATTTTGATTTGGAAACCAGATTTCCTTAAGTCAATTGATATTGAGTGGATCGATGATCAATATATAACAAATTCTGATATAGTCTCAAATTCGGATTGTGTCATTCACATGCAAAACCAAGGCATCAGGATTGGTGAGTTTGTATTTGCATTAACTGTTCCATTCAACTCGATAATGGATGAGTTATCCGAAGAGGAGCTTTCAGCTGTTTTATTCACTCCTGATCATGAAATGGTGAAAGAAATTTCAATATATGTATCAGAAAGTTCCTATCAGCTGATCGAACAATCACAAGGTTTTCTTTCAGACCATCTTATCGTTGTCGATGAGGTAGATATTTTTGACAAAATTATTGACCAACCAGGTTCTTTCGGAATTATTCCTTTCGATTTATTGGAACCGCGATGGAAGGTGGTGAAAATTGGTGGAATCTCACCTTATAACCATGATTTTGAGAAAGATGAATATTTATTAAACTTTCCTATTTACCTCAATTGTCAAAAATCCGAAATACAATCTGAAGTAGAGAAGAATTTGGTAATTAATATATCAAATCGATATGATGATAAATTTACGTCTGTGCTTGTGACTGGTACAACTGCTTTGACCAGAGCAACTGCAGAAAAAATGGAAAGAAATGGGATCAGTTATCCTGGTGAAAAAATTAGAAGTTGGTTTAAAAGTGCTGATATTACACATATTTCCAGTGAAACACCATTTTTTGAAGAATGTCCACAACCTGATCCTTACCAGGAGTCGCTAAGCTTTTGTTCACAACCGGAATACTTAGAATTGTTTGATTATCTTGGGATTGACGTTATAGAATTAACTGGAAACCATTTGTTGGATAAAGGTGTGAAACCGTTTGAAGACACATTGTCACTTTTCAAACAAAATGGTTTTATTTATTATGCTGGTGGATATTCAAGTGAAGAGGCTTTTAAACCTGCACTATTTCATCTCAATGGAAACAAAATTGCATTTTTGGGGTGCAATTTAGCAGGTCCATTTAATGTTTGGGCTTCGAATGACCGGAGTGGGGTAAATGCATGTAATTTTGATCTCTTATCGGAAGAGATTGTTACAATTAAAAATGAAGGTTATTTACCCATCGTCACATTTCAGTACTATGAATCAAATTTTATGCGACCATCGGATCAACAAATCAGTCACTTTAGGGCAATGATTGATGCTGGTGCGGTTATTGTTAGTGGAAGTCAATCACATGTTCCTATGACAATGGAAATATATAAAGAAGGATTTATTCATTATGGTTTGGGGAATTTATTCTTTGATCAAATGGACTCTATAAACAATCGGCGGGAATTTTTAGATCGGCATATTTTTTATGATGGAAGATATCTTGGCACAGAACTCTTAACAGCCATGCTTGAAAATTATGCACAGCCAAGACCAATGTCAGATAACGAAAGAAACTTACTACTAAATGATGCCTTTAATTACTTTGAATTTATAAATTAGGATAGGTGACTGTGAAAAAGATTTTAGACGTGACCATACCCATTAAGAATAAAATGCCTGTTTGGCCAGGGGATCCAAATGTTGAAAACAAATTAATTTCATCAATTGAAACAAATGATGAAGCGAATGTCACCTTTATTCAAATGTCAGCTCATGCAGGTACACATATTGATGCACCCAGACACTTCATTCATGAAGCCAAAACCATAGATCAATTAAATTTAGATTTATTAATCGGAGAAGTTGAAGTGATAGAAATAGATCAGACAATTGAGTTGATTGATCGGATGGTTTTACAGAATTTTGAAAAATCAAACTGGCCAAAAAGAATATTCTTAAAAACCAGAAACTCCTCATTAAGATTGTTTGAAAAAGAAATTTTTAACCCTCACTTTACTGCACTTACCCTGGATGGAGCAGAATTTTTTATAAGAAATGGAGTAAAGTTGATTGGTATTGATTATTTATCGATTGCTCCATTCGATAATGGTGCTCCAACACATTTAGCTTTATTGAAAAATGATGTAGTAATCATTGAAGGTGTAAATTTGATGGATGTCCCACCGGGATTTTATGAGTTGATTGCACTTCCCATTTTACTGGATGGCGCGGATGGCGCTCCAGCACGTGTGTTATTGATTAATAACAATAATGGATAATAATTACTGAATATCAGTTTCTATTCGAGGAAAAAAAGAATTATCAAGAAATAATGCTTCAAGATTGGGGTTCTTTTGAATAATCATTGATATTCTTTCTGCATCATTTTTTAACTTGCTGACATTGATTCCAAAAATTTTTCCGGAATAAGGTAACAGCCATTTTTGAGCACGATCAAACATCTTTTGTGCACCTGGAAAATTTCCTCTTTGAATATGGTAATATGCTACACCAATCTGTAAAATTCCCCGATACAGATTTCTAATAGATCCTTTTTCATCCCGCCAGGCTAATTCTAGTTCTTCATGAGCTTCAAAAAACCTAAATTCATTAAAGAATTTTATTCCTTTAATGAACCGAGGATCAGGCTTTTTATCGTTTTGTATTATCGTCATCATGTACACCTTGCGTTTGGCGATTATAACATGTGCTGAATCATTAGAAATTAAGATAGAAATACCAAGAATAAATCGTGCTGGTATGATAGGATATTAATATCTTTTATTCATATCGAGGAGAGGTATGAGAAATCCAAAAGCTGATGAAATAGTTTCAAAGGATTTAAGTGATCAAGATATTTATGATTTGTGTGTGCAAACAAATTTCTGGACCTGGTCTGCTCAGTCAAAAGTCGAGCCAATAGCAGTAAATCATGCGAAAGGTGTATATTTCTGGGATATTTACGGAAAGAAATATTTGGATTTTAACTCCATGGTTATGTGTGTGAACATCGGTCATGAAGATGATCGGGTGATTAAAGCGATGGTAAACCAGTTATACGAATTACCATTTGCTGGACCACGAATGGCGACGAAACCAAGAGCTCTTTTAGGGAAAGCATTAAAGACAATTCTTCCTGAATCACTGGATCATTTTTTATACACCCTTGGTGGTTCGGATGCGAATGAGAATGCCATTAAGTTGGCCCGCTCTTACACAGGAAAATTTAAAATACTGGCTCGATATCGTTCATATCATGGAGCTACTTATGGAGCAATAGCATTAACAGGAGATCCTAGAAGAGTAACCTGGGAACCTTCAGTTATGATGGGTGTCGTCCACTTTTTAGATCCGTATCGATATCGTTCAACGTTCCACCAGCACAACCCAAATATTTCAGAACAGGAATTTTCTAAGGATTATTTAAACCACCTGGAAGAAGTAATTTTGTATGAAGGTCCGGAGACGATTGCAGCCATTCTCATTGAAACAGTGACAGGGACAAATGGAATCATAATTCCACCCGATGGATATCTTCAAGGGGTTCGAGAACTGTGTGATCGTTACAATATTGTTATGATTTGTGATGAAGTAATGAGTGGATTTGGAAGAACAGGAGAATGGTTTGCATTTAACCATTGGAATGTCGTTCCGGATATCGTGACCATGGCAAAAGGTCTGACATCGGGATATGCACCACTTGGTGCGATTGCGATGAAAAAAGAGATTGCTGAATCATTTAATGAAAAAGTTTATCAAGGTGGGTTGACTTATAATGGGCATGCGGTTTCATTGTCTGCTGCTTTTTCAGTGATCAATGTAATGAAAGAAGACAAACTGGTAGATAAAGCTCGTGAGAGAGGAAAACTCTTAAAGGAATTGTTACAAAGAATGGTTGATAAACATCCAAGTGTTGGTGAAGTGAGATCAATTGGTTTATTTGGAGTATTAGAACTGGTAAAAAACAGGGATACGAAAGAACCAATATCTCCCTTCAATCAAAACAACGCAATTATGATGAAATTCAGACAATATTGTTTGGATCAAGGATTGTACATAAATATCCATTGGCATAAAGTTCTAATCATTCCTCCACTGATCATTACAGATGAACAACTTGAAGATGGTTTTAGAATTATTGATAAAGCTTTAGAATTGACCGATGAATATATAAATTAATTGTGCAACTAATTTGCATTCAATGCATCTTTAATAATGACAAGCATTTTAGGAGTAGTATATGGAATTTAATTTAACGAATTTACAGAGTACAGAAAATAACGAAAATAAAGTGGAAAAAATGATAATTATCGGTGCTGGTCCCGCGGGCCTATCTGCAGCTTTGTATGCAGCCAGAGCCGAATTACAACCGATGGTCATCACGGGTATGTCTCTTGGCGGTCAGGCATCATTAACCCATACAATTGAAAACTATCCCGGATTTCCAGATGGAGTCGGTGGATCTGAATTAGGAGAATTATTCCAAAAACAAGCTGAGAAATTTGGTGCCAGAATAGAATTTGATTCTGTTACTGAAGTGGATTTTTCAAAACAGCCCTATTTGGTTAAAACTTATGGAAAAGAGTACCAAACAGAAACGGTGATTATCAGCACTGGGGCAAGCCCGATTTATTTAGGTGTGCCAGGAGAAAAAGAATTAACTGGCAAAGGTGTGTCTTATTGCGGTACCTGTGACGGATGGTTCTTCAAAGATAAAGATATTGTTGTTGTTGGTGGTGGAGATAGTGCGCTGGAAGAAGGAATTTTTCTTACCAGATTCGCAAAATCTGTAACAATTATTCATAGGAGAGATCAATTAAGAGCTGGTAAAATCCTTCAAACACGGGCATTTAATAATCCTAAAATTAAATTTATTTGGGACACTGTCGTCGAAAAAATAAATGGGAAATCAGCAGTTGAAGACGTTGAATTAAAAAATGTAAAAACGGGAGAAAAGTTAAATTATCCAGCTGATGGTGTTTTTGTTTTCATAGGTCACAGACCAAATACAGAATTATATAAAGGCCAATTAGATATGGATGCTAATGGTTACCTGATGGTTGACTCAAAAATGCAAACTAAACTTCCTGGTGTTTATGCAGCCGGTGAAGTAATGGATTCAAGCTTTAAACAGGTGGTAACATCTGCAGGATGGGGAGCAGCAGCAGCTATACAAGCAACAAAATATCTGGAAGAAAAAGAAGGATAGGCAACAAAAAAAGAACCTCGAATTTGAAGAGGTTCTTTTTTTGATTAAGGTTTCTAAGGAGAAGGGGTTGAGGCGACGTTTGCCCACCAAATAAATGTGCGGGGATTACTCACATTACCACCAGGTTGATAGATAGCCTGTCCTTCTTCGGAGCTACCAGTTTGCCTGACCACCAGAACAGTCCATCGAATTACGTGAGGTACTGTACTGTTTGGTCTGAATGTGGTTGGAACGATATATTTTGTGTCTGTAACATAATCCACCAACCTTCGCCCTTCACCTTCGGTCACATCTTCAATTGTGACTGCGTAGTATTCATCAGGGCGTAATGTACCTACAGACGACCATTGCAGAGCTATTGTATCGTTAGCAGCAGTAAATGGAGCACCATCTACTGGTAAAAGCAGACTTGGAGCCTGGTATGGAGGTGGGTTTGTGGCTGTCGGAGTTGGTCCTGCGGTTGGGAGTCTTTCACATAAAGGAATGGTTAAGGGCATACCTTCATATACAATATCTGAGGTCATCCCATTCCATTCACGAATGGCTTCCATATCCACGTTGTAATTTCTAGCGATTGTGCTGAGGGTATCTCCTGATGCAACTGAGTAAGAAATTGTATTACATGCCTGAACGGTTGAATCAACTTCGCTTAATGTTGCAGTAGGTTGTGGAGATGGTGTTGGGGTGGGTTGGGGGATTAAAAGTTTTTGTCCAGGATATAAATTATTACAGGTTGCAGGAAGGCTGTTCTTAACAACAATACTATTTACGGATACATTGAATAACACAGCAATCGATATACAATCATCGCCAGCTTGAACAGTATATTCCAAATCTGGCAATGGTGTCATCGTTGGTTGGATCGTTGGTGTTAAAGTAAGAGTTGGCGTTACTGTAATCGTAGCAGTCGCTGTGACAGTTGGAGTCACAGTTGGTTCGACTACCATTCCGGTTTGATTCATGACAGCATATACTGCTCCTGCTCCAATAGCCAGCAAGAGAATTATTAAAGCAATCAGTAGTGGTAAAGCAATTGTTATGGAGGGAACCTTTGGGCCTTTTACATCGGATGATTTATTGGGTTTTTCTACCGATTTTGAAATTGCTGATCCACAAACCAGACATCGGGTGGCGCTGGCACTCACGCGGGAACCACAGACCGGACACGTGGAAGATTGATCTACATTTTTGTTTGTTGTCATATTTTTTCCTATGGCTTATGAATTACATACCTCAAATCCGCATTATAACACAGCAACAATTCAGTTAAAAATCAAGGTATTGGATAGTATTTCATGTTTGTGATATCCTGTGACTATGAATTCCGGTCACAGTCTTTATTTACATATTCCATTTTGCCAAAAAAGGTGTTCGTATTGCGATTTTAACACATTTTCCGGTCTGAATCATCTCATACCGGGTTATATGGAACAACTCGAAAAAGAAATCTTATTTTATGGGCAGAAATTTGGACAATCAATATCCATCAAGACAATTTTTTTTGGTGGTGGAACACCTTCAATAATCAGTGCCGGACAATATAAATCAATATTTAATGAAATCCGGAAAAATTTTAATATTTCCCCTGATTCCGAAATTAGCCTAGAGGCCAATCCAGGTACCGTGACTTTGGAATATTTAGAGAGTTTACTGGAGCTTGGATTCAATCGAATTAGTTTTGGTCTGCAATCGTCAAACCCAAAATTCTTAGATTTATTAGGAAGGATTCATAATCATTTTCAATCAATTCAGGCGATTGAATGGGCTAAAAAAGCTGGATTTAAAAATATAAATCTGGATTTGATATTTGGATTACCTGATCAATCGGTCGAAGATTGGAAACAGACACTACATGATGGTATTGAACTTAAAACACAACATATTTCCTTGTATGCCTTAGGCATAGAAGAAAATACACCTTTATTTGATTGGGTAAATAAAGGGATTGTGGAAAATCCCGATCCTGATTTGGCAGCTGAAATGTACGAAATCGCAAATAATATGTTAAGCAAATCAGGGTTCGAATGTTATGAAATTTCAAATTTTTATAAAAAAGACGAACAATTTGATTTCCGGTGTCAGCACAATTTGCAATACTGGAGGAACCAACCTTATATTGGAGTAGGCGCTGGAGCTCATGGCTATATTAATCAGGCCCGGTATGAAAATGTGGGTGGGATTGGAGAATACATCCATCTGCTTAAGAATTCAAGTAATATGAAGCAAACCCAAAGTCCTGCCATTAAAAATTTTGTAAATAACAACTCAATTATTGAAATGCAAGAGACAATGATGGTCGGTTTGAGGCTTGTTACAGAAGGAGTTTCGATCCAGAACTTTCAGAACAGATTTGGCGTTTCTCCCTTAATCGTATTCAAGAGCCAAATCGAACTTCTACAAAAACAGAAATTACTGGAAATTATCGATGAAGATATCATCCGACTCACACAATATGGGCGATTGTTAGGGAACCAAGTATTCCTGCAATTTGTTGATTAAGTGACTATGACCCGTGTTCCAAGTCCACGCGTTTCTATTTTTTCACCATTCGTAGTGGGGGTACACCAGCGGAATAACCATTTGGCTTCCTCAGTTTTCATATTAATACAACCACGACTCATCCGAATACCAAAATTATGGTGCCAATAGGTGCCATGAAAAGCTACACCAGTGACTGGTTCAAAGAAAGATGTCCATGGTACACCAGGTAATTCATAAGCAAAAATATCGGATGTTAGATTTCCATCCCCCATATGTTTTGAAGGTAGTTTCGACTGGACGTTAAATGTACCTTTAGGCGTGTCAGTGGGAATTAATGTTGGATCAGGGTTACGCATAGGAACTCCAGAAGAGATCGTAGTCTCAAACACCAAATTATCACCTTCGAATGCCTTCAAGTTCTGGTAAGCAACAGAAACTTCAACCCGTTTAAGGTGCGGAGGAACATCTGGTGAGATTGGAGTTAGTTCTTCCGGTGGAATAATTCTTACATGACTTGCGGGAACATGATAATCAATATTAAGGAGTTCATCTTTCAGGCGATACCATGGCTCTTTGTCAGGCCCTTCGTCAATTCCCATCACCCAGTGAGTAGATTGGTAATACAAACGATAAACAGGTTCCCAGCCTAAAAAGGATCGATTTCGCATCGTTTGTGTTAGAGGTACTGTGATTTCACCCAGTATTCCTTCCTCCGGAATATCAGACTGAATAGAATTGTACTTAATTTCTACCCTCTGCAAATAGCCACTATGTACGTAGCCTCCCCAAACACGATACCATAATGGGTTATATCCTGGCCCAAATTCAGAAATGACCTCACCATACACATTAATAATCTCGTCCCGGTAACGCTGATAAAGGATTTTGCTTTTATCATCAGGCTGAGAATAGATACTCACAGAATCCGTGCCTACCCTGGCCATGAGGTTTGATTTCTGTTCTGTTTCAAAACCAAAGAAAGGTCGAAATCCTTGCGTTGATAAAGCACTCAAAGTGAGGGCAGATATTTTTAAAAAATCTCTTCGGGATGCTTTTCTAAAATTCATGTTGTCATTATATCAAATGAAAATTTTGATTAGGACTTTTGTAGAATAAAAAAACCACTGGAAGTGGTTTTCTGTCGGGGCACTGGGATTTGAACCCAGGGCCTCTTGCACCCCATGCAAGCACGCTAGCCGGACTGCGCCATGCCCCGATGGCGTTTATTATAGCTGTTGTCGATTAATTTGACAACCTTTTAAATTCATTTCAAAACATTGTGAAATTATTGTTTTTGCGCATAGACATAAAAGGTTGGTATGAATAAAATTCGGATGCCGTCTGAATTTATTTCTTGAACTATTTTTTTGTAAAAAGAAACTTCTTCTTGTGAAAAATTGTTCTGTAAATCCCGCTCCAGGGTTGACCATTCTGTATTTTCTCTATCAAGATCATTATCTGGATTTTGGTGGGAACCTAATATACCCCAATTGATATTGGAAAGGTTGTTTTGTTTTATCCAATCTACGAGATTTCGTCCAGCTTTGATATTTACTCCCTGTTGAATCAAAGCGGAATTTTGCATCAATCCAAGTTTTTCAAGTTGAGAGGGAAAGTCAATTCTTGATTGGTAATCAGGTTCAGCAAAACAACAAATCCAGCGGGATTTTTTTAACACTCGAACCATCTCTTGTAAGATGGATTCCGGTTCTTTTAACCAAAGCAGTAAATAATGGCAAAAACAAAGATCAAATGTATCGTTCTGAAATGGGATGTGCATACCATTTGCATTGATCAACTTCGCTTCCTTGACATGTTGATTGCTATACTTCAATACTTGATAATCAATATCCAGCCCGTATAAATCATATTCCTGGTTTGAAAAATCATCCAGAACCGCACATGAGCCACAACCAACTTCCAGGATTTTTGCTTGTTTTGGCAGATATAATTGACTGATTATGAAATCTCTTAGTTGTTTTGTCCAGCCAGCCTGTTGTCTGTAACGAGATGACCAGAATTGATAATCCATCATTGGTGTTTATGAATTAATTTGGCGTTTGACCATATCCATTCCCAGGTATCTGTCAGGAAATTACCAAGAGGTTGGTTTATACCTTGGGCTGGAAGAGTATCGCCATCAGGCTCAAGATATAACCAGGCTTTACCGGCTCCTTCAGGTTCACGATGTTCTACGTCAATCTCAGCAGAAACGGGGTTAAATTGTGAATATGGAACAGGAAGATCCCAATTCAAATTAAAGCCATATTCCGCAACTTTATTGCGCAGGAACATAACCAAGTTTTCATCATCCTGATTTTTATAACTGAGTGAGATGTATTCAACACCCATCGATTTGAATTTTTCAAAAATTTTAAGGTAATAATCCTCAGTGAACTGACCAATCGTCAAATGAACTGTCGTGTGAATATCCTGTGGAATGACATCTCGCAAAGCTTCCCAGGATTGTTCATTTTCGGAATCAAATGTTATTAATAAATGGTCTAATCCTGATTTTAAAATTTCTTCCAGAAAATCTTTCTCGGAAAGTCGCAAACCATCTGTTGCCAGTCCGGTTACCATTCCCAATTCTTCAGCGGCCAGGATCAACTCAATTAAATCAGGCCGTAATGTTGGTTCACCTCCTGTAAAGACAACATGAGGAATTCCAGCTTGCCAGGCTTTGGATAAAATCGTTTTCCAATCCTCAAACACTAATTCTTGTTTAACTCGTTCATTTGGTGAATAACCAATAGCATTTTCTCCATTTAATTTGTAGGTTAATGCCATATCCAATCGATAAGGTGCGACTGGAAATTCAGAATAAGGTGTGGAACGTTCGAAATCCAAATATGTGACCGGATCAAGATCCGGTGTGTTTATCAAGGTTTCTATGCGAGAAATAAAATTATCATAATCATTATTCACATCTGAGAATGTAATTTGATAACGTTTCATGATTGATTCGATTACTTCATGTCGTGGGGTTTGTTTAATTAAGTGGAAGGCATATTCAGTGGCTGTTTGGTTTAAATGTAATACAGTACTGGCGTTGATGATCAATAATCCTTCGCCACCCGGATCAATCCTCAAGTGTAGTCGGTATTGATATTCATTTTCTGATGGGGTCTGATAGTTGTACAAACCAGGTGGTAGCACCTGTGCTTTATCAAAAAAAATGGATTTCAACTGTTTAATGATATTGGGCATAATCACCTCCAATGATTGGGAATTTATTTTTTGAAAATTAATTTGAAAGTGGACAGCCTCCGCCACATTCCTGAATAAGCTCGCATTGATTGCATTTTGGTGGAAGGTCATGTCTTTCTCGCAGACGAATGGATAATTCGTGGTTCCAGATAGAAGACCATGGATGTTTTAATATATTTCCTAAAGGAGTGTAATAAGATTGACAAGGTAAAACATCTCCATTGGGTTCAAGACACATATTGTAGAGAGCAGCTGAACATCCTTTGACACCTAATTCATGTGTTATGGGATTAAATCGACAGTAATGAGTAGGTGTATACCAAATTAATTTCTGAGAATGTATCGTCGTTTTTTCTTTTGCAATTTCCAGTAAAGGAGCCAGTTGGGTTTCAGACAGGCCTGTCCCTACATCTATTCCTTTTCCTGAATATATCAAAGCATTAAGACCTACAGTAGGAACACCAAGCTCTGCAAGAAAATCTAAGGTCTGAGGAATCTGATGGAAATTGGTTTTCAGCATTGTTGTATTGGTCATCATATAAACTTTTCTATTAAGAACATTTTTGATTCCCGTAACTGTCTCTACCCATGCACCGGGATAATTGACCATTTGATCATGAATAATTGGATCAAAGGATTCCAATGTTATCTGAATATGATCAAGCCCAGCTGAAATTAATTTATCCAAAAATGAATTATCGGATAATTTTCTTCCATTTGTGTTAATCCCGGTAATTATTCCTTTATTTTCTGCATATTGAATAAGGTCTGGTAAAAAATCGACCAGGGTTGGCTCACCTCCCGTAAAAACGATATGAGGAATACCAAGGTCCCAAATTTTATCAATAACCTTAAACCAGTCATTCCTGGTTAATGATGGGAATTGCCTTGATCGCGCATTATAACAATGAGTGCATTCATTGTTGCATTGATAAGTCAAAGCGATATCCATTCGGTATGGTGCACTCGGTTTGTGTGAAAATGGCAAGTCCATATCCAGATCCAGTTCACATAAAGGACACCCTTCATCCGGATCTGTAATAATCTCCATTTGGGCAAGAAATGGTAATGCATCCAATTTAATCGTCTGTTGATCTATATCAAAGAACTTAGGTAATGAATTCAAAATTTGAGATTCAGATTTACCAGATAATGACCAATAAGCAATTGCGGTGGCAGTTGGATTCAAGTGATAAGCTCTGGCAGCATTCACCAACAATAAACCATTTCCATCGTTTTCTACTCTCAAATGGATTCTATTCTCACTATGATCTTTTTTTTGCTCAAAATGATAGATACCAACTCCTGGTAGTTTGGTAGCAGTATTTCTGATCAAGGATCTTGTCCATGAAGGCAATGACATTAACGTCCACCTCCAGCACATGCACAGGCACAGCCAGCACAAGCACATGCACATGCACAGGAACCTCCACCACCGCCACCTCTGAATGATCTTCCTGATGAGGAGCTGGATTTTGGAATGGGATTTGTTTTGTTTGTCACACCGCTGGTAAAGTTGGTCAGATTTCCAACAACCCCAGAAGCAAATGATTGAACGCCATTTGTGATAGATGCCGCAAAATCAGCGCCTGGTAAACTGGGCAAATTTATGGTGGTTTGCCCGGAGCCGACTGGTGTTGGAGAAGCATCCACTTTCCCAAAACTTGGAGTACTGGATGTAGTTGGTCTTACCATCGGATCATATCGCCACCACCAGGTCGGAATGATCACCGGACCAGTTCCAAAGGTATCCTTTGTGCGGCCATCAAAATTCTTATCCAGCATTGTCCAGTCCATGTTTTCATCAAATTTTTCAGATTTCACTTCAGGTGTCTGAGCAGTCTCCACTTGATTCCAGGCTTTTTCCATAATGTCTTTATAAAAAGCAATTGACTCTTTCCGACTGAAACCCTTCATTTTCTTGGATACAGTGTTAACTAAATTAATAATCATAGTCTGAAGTTCTGTTTTTTGCTCTTTTTTATCTTTCTGCATAGCCGAAAGGAATTCTTCTTCATATGGTTGCAGTCCTTCTGGTTTTGGAACTGAAACTTTAATATTTAAGGGCTCCCTTGTGACCACTTCAGCAGCTCCTTTTTTTAAAACCGAGAACAATACCATCGTCAGAACACGATCCATAGGCTGTTCCATAAGGATAGCTGCTTCCACAGCGGTTAAACCTCTTTTAATGCCATGACCTTCAACAGAAATTTTTGGTGGTAAATATTTTAATTTTCTCTTTTTTGCTCCGATTGTTGCCGAGTAAATGGTCAAAATAAAGAAAGCTGCCATTCCGAGACAAATTAGGCCAGAACATAAAGCATCTGAGTCAAATGTTATCGCTGGAGCTTTTACTATCTGAGTTTCTGGAATTAATCGAGCCGGAAAACTAGCCCCAAATGTGTATTGAGTGTATGAATTGGCATTTGGACTATGCCATTGATAATAAATACCACCCATATTATCAAAACCACTTACTGGTTCGGAGTTACCCGGCCAATTTTGGGGTAAGTGGTATCGAGGTTCATTCTCGGTCAGTCCAATAGGGAGGTAAAGTGTCACTGTCATATCAGTGCTTCCGGAAATGAATTCAGGACCAAACCAGGTTGGAGAAATTTCAAAACTGGCGTACTCTTCATCTGCTTCAACTTCTGAAGGATAAAGGGATTTATTAATCGTTTGAACAAATACATGCAAAGTTCCGCGATTACCAGGTTGGATAGCCTGATTACCGAGATCCACCATAATGCCAATATCAATGTAATCCGATTTCTCAATACTTTTAACCGGACTTCCATTAATATCTGCTGTTATACTGCTCAGTACGTAATTATTATTAGGTAGTCCAACATCAACAATATCTATTGGATGAGCACCAGGTTGATTTACCAGATCAAAATAATATTCGATGGATAGGGAGCCATCCTCATTCACAAATACATCCATTGTCTGTTTTTCTACGGCAAAATAATAGTTTTGTGCACTAACATCTATTGTGTTTCCAACCAACATCAAAAGAATCAATAAGACACTCAATAATTTAAATCTTCTGATCATTCCTGACTCCTGCTTATTATCTTTTACCATTTTGGTTCTTCTGTGAGCTGATAAGTTGTATTGCAATAGGGACAAGAGACCATGGGAGCACCATTAACCAGGGAGATTGCATCTTTAGTCAATGTACCTCCACATTGCTGGCATTTGAGGGATTCAAGTGATACATTACCTGGGAGATCAATATTCAATGTGACATTGGTGGTGTTCGATTCGACTTTCTTTTTCCTGGTTGCAAAAAATATGATTCCGAATGCGATCAAGCTAAGAATTACTCCGACAATGAGATTTCCAGTTTGTCCTTGGGGACTGAATGCACTGAGAATAAAGAGCACTCCAAATAGAATCAATATTCCAGAAGCAATATATGCAATGATTTTCATTAAAACCTCCAGGCTATTTTGGATGAAAGAAAATTTGGAAATTTGTGTTTCAATTGATCTATACTAAAATTATTTTATCAAAAAAATCTAAATTAGAATGTAATATGCTTGGATAAATTTGTCATCAAAAAAAATTGGAGATTGAAATGGCTTTAAATATTAATAAAGAAAGCTACATAAAACTCAAAGATGAGATTAATTTTCATAATTATCGGTATCATGTTCTTGATCAACCAATAGTTAGCGATGCACAGTTTGACAAACTATTGGTGGAAATAAGAAAAATAGAAACAGAGCATCCCGAATGGATTACAGCTGATTCACCAACTCAAAGGGCGGGCACTTTAGCTGCATCAAAATTTGAAAAAGTAGAACATCCCGTGGCAGTGTTGAGTCTGGCAAATGCGTTCAATATACAGGATTTGATTGCCTGGCGAGATCGGATTTTGAAAATTAATCAGGCGGTATCTCAAACACAGTTCGTAGTAGAACCGAAGATTGATGGATTGACAGTAATTTTACATTATGTAAACGGAATTTTTACGAAAGCAGCCACCCGGGGAAATGGAGAAATAGGCGAAGATATTACCAATAACATTCGAACCATCAAATCAATTCCACTTCGAATTCCAGTGGGTGATATAAAAATGGATGTACCAGAAACCCTCGTTGTACGAGGTGAAGTTTTTATTACACTTTCAGATTTTGAAAATTTGAATAAAAAAATAATGGAAGTCGGTGAAAAACCATATTTAAACCCCAGGAATACAGCCGCTGGTTCGCTAAGGCAATTGGATCCAGCAATTACAGCGAAAAGGCCATTACGGATTTTTGCATATAACATTCTTTCAAGTAATGGGGGTAGTGTGCCAAATACTCAATGGGGGGTTTTGGATTATTTAAAAAAACTTGGTTTCCCGGTTTCAGATCAATCTGAATTTTGTAATGGATTTGAGGAAGTTCTTGCACTTGCTGAAAAGTGGCAGTCAAGGCGAGATCAATTAGATTTTGAAGTAGATGGGATTGTTGTAAAAATCAATGATTTAAATCTTGATAAGGGTTTAGGCTTCGTCGGAAAAGATCCACGTGGGTCAATTGCTTTAAAATTCCCTGCTCGGGAAGAAATAACCACTTTGATGGATATAGGAATTAATGTTGGCAGGACAGGTGTATTAACACCGTACGCTATCCTGGAACCTGTTGAAATCGGAGGGGTGGTCGTTAAACAAGCCACATTACACAATTTTGATTACATTCTTGAGAAGGATATTCGTATTGGCGATAAGATTTTAGTAAAACGAGCAGGAGATGTCATTCCATATGTAATCGGACCGGTGTTCGATGTTCGGGATGGAACAGAAAAACCTTTCAGGTTACCTACCGAATGCCCAACCTGTGGTAGCCATGTACAACAACTCAGTGGAGAAGTTGCATGGTACTGTATTAATACTTCCTGCCCTGCCCAATTAGTACGAAATTTGGAATACTTTGTTTCCAGAACAGCCATGGACATTGTTGGGATGGGGATAAAAATTGTTGAACAGTTGGTGGAAGAAAAGTTATTAAAAGATGTTGCTGATATCTATGGGTTGAAGATGGAAGATTTAATTCATCTTGAAGGGTTTGGAAAGAAAAAAGCAGAAAATTTACTGGAAGCAATTCAAAATTCTAAAAATAAACCTTTGAATAAAGTGATTACAGCTCTTGGGATAAAAGGAGTTGGCGAGGTTATGGCTTCAGAATTAAGTAAAAAATATAATAACCTGGATGAATTATCTCA